>JAJFFL010000311.1 GCA_021776705.1 Alphaproteobacteria bacterium | reverse complement strand
CATGGCGACGAAGATCGGCGGCGGCGGGCCGAACACGCGCACCGGCGTCACGCCGGCGGCTTTCGCCTCTTTCAGCCCCTCGCGGATCGAGGCCGCCCACAGTTTGCGCCAGCCGCCGTGGGTGATCTCGTCGTACAGCGGCAGACCGGACAGGGCGTTGAGCGCGTTGTTGAGATTGATCAGCATTTTGGTCCAGGCGACGCCGTCCATGTCGTCGCGCTCGCGCACCGGCATTCCGGGAACCGAAAGAACCGCGCCGAGGCCGGGGCGGGGACCTGAGGCCACCATGACGTGCCCGCCGGTGGCGCGGTGGGTGTCGCCCGGCGCGCGCATGACGACGTTGAAGCCGACCATGCCGGCGCGCACGTCGCGGCCGGGCAGGGCTTGGCGCAGACGGTCGGGGTTGGCGACGCCGTTCTGCAGGCTGACGACGACGGCGTCGGGCCGCGCGTGCTTGGCGATCAGTTCGCCCATGGCGGCGGTGTCGCGGCCCTTCGTGGCGACCACGATCACGTCGGCGTCCGACAGCATTTCAGGATCGGTGAACGCCAGGCCGGGCGCGGCGGCGACGCCGTAGCTGCCGCCGTCGCCGTCGGTGGCGCGCAAGCCTTTTTTCTCCGCCGCCGCGACAAGAATCGGCCGGCCGAGAAGGCCGACGTCGCGCCCCGCCGCCGCCAGCATCGCCCCGACCCATTGGCCGATCGCGCCCGCACCGGCGACGGCGATGCGGGAGACGGCGTCGAGGGGAAGCGGGTCGGACATGGAGCGCTCGGAGAACTGAAACGGGCCGGGATCCGTATAGCCCAGGAGTCCCGAAATACGGAGCGCCACCAATGACCCTTCTCGTCCGTCTCGCCGTCGCCGCCGGCGGCCTCGGCCTCGCGGCGCTGATCGCCCTGGCGATTCCGCGGTCCGGCCCCTTGGCGGAGGAAGTGGGCGCCTTGCTCGCGCCGGCCTGGGGCGCGGTGACGCTCGCCGACCTCTATCTCGGTTTTTTCGTCGCCGCGGCGGTGATCGTCGCGGTGGAGAAAGACACGCGCGTCGGCTTCGCCTGGGCCTTGCCGATCTTCGTTCTCGGCAACGTCGTCACGGCGGCATGGGCGGTGTGGCGGCTGCCGCGGCTCGTCGCTTTCGGCCGCCGCTGACGCAAAACGGCCGCCCCGAAAGGGCGGCCGTTCCTTGTTTTCCGGGTCGGCGCTAGACGCCGTCGACGGCCGGGTACTGACTCGGGTTCGACCAGCGGCCGATGGCGCGCAAGCCGCCGGTTTCGGTGTCGATCAGCGACACCGCCGGCACGACGGCGCGCGCTGGGCCGCCGGCGGCCGAGGCGTCGACGATCGCCAGATCCATCATGCCGGCATCGGTGAACACGACGTCGACGATCGGGTGACCGGCGTCGCCGTCTTCGAAGTGCACCTTCTTGGCGAGCCAGGCAGTGAGCGTGTTGGTCGCGCCGGCTGGGGCGATTCGGGGCGCGCCGCCGGCCTCGCGTGTCGCGGACACGGTGACGCCGCCGGACGACGTCAGGTCGGATTCGAAGAAGGTGACGTAGCGGCCGCCCTCGTAGGTGATGAATTGGCCGTAGCCGTACTCCGACAGAATCACGTCGGTGATTTCGCCGGCCGTCGCGCCGTTGATCGCGACCCGGCCGTCGAGCAGCGCCGCGCCGCTCACCGCGCCGTCGGCGAGCGCGTAGCCGCCGTCGTCGTCCATGACAATTGACGCCGCGGCGCCGTAGGCGTTGAAGGAAAGCAGCTCGGCCGGTTCGGCGTCGGCCAAGGCGGCGTCCGCGTCGGGCGCCGTTTCCGCGACGGGCGCGGCGTCGTCCGCGGCCTCGGAGTCTTGGGCGAAGGCGGCCACCGGGGCCGCCGCAAGCAGGAGCGCGGCGCAAGCCGCGCGGGCGGTCGTCGAAGTCGTCAGCTTCATCACCAAACCTCCGTGATGTCGTTGATGGAAGACGCCAAAATAGTGCGTCGTGAGACGTCGCCAACCCTTGCCCGCCCACCGTGACCGAAATGCGACGGGCGGCGGAGCGGGGCCGGCGCCCTCAGCCGACGTCGTCGACCGAAACCGACGTTTGCGCGCGGGAATTCACGCGGAGATCGAACACGTCCGGCCGCGCGTAGTGTCCGACGACGTCGAAATCGTATTTGCCGCGGGCGATGTCGGCGGGGTCGAGTTCGGCGATCAGCACCGCGTCGCGGTCAAACACCGGGCCGGCGAGGACCTCGCCCAGGGGCGACACGACGCACGAGCCGCCGCGGATCAAAGAGGTGTCGGGCGCCTCGCCTTGGATCGGGTGAAAGTCGTCCGGCGCGTCGGCGCGGGTCAGGTGCTGGCAGGCCGAGACCACAAAACAGCGGCCTTCCAGCGCGACCACGCGCATCAGCGGCAGCCAGGTCTCGCGGTCGTCGACGGTCGGCGCGGCGTGGATCTCCATGCCTTGGGCGTACAGGCTCGCGCGCAGCAGCGGCATGAAGTTCTCCCAGCAGATCGCCGTTCCGACCATGCCGACCGGGGTGTCCGCGACCTTGAGAGTGGAGCCGTCGCCGAAGCCCCAGATCAGTCGCTCCATGGCGGTCGGCATGAGCTTGCGGCGCTTGGCGAGCAGCGTCCCGTCGGGACCGAAGGTGAGGGCGGAGCAGTAAAGCGTGCCGCCGCCGCGCTCGACGACGCCGACGACGACGACCGCGTTCGCCGCCTTCGCCGCGGCGGCGAGGCGGTCGGCGTCGGCTCCGGGCACGTCGATCGCGGCGTCGGCGTAGCGCCGGAACCAGTCGCGCCCCTCCGGGCTGCGCGATCCGACCCGGGCGCCGAAGTCGTGGCCCTTCGGGTAGCCGCCGACGAAGGCTTCCGGGAACACGATCAGATGGGCGCCCTGGCGGGCCGCGTCCGCGGCCAGGTCCTCGAACCTGCTTAGGGTGGCGGGCGTGTTGAACAGGACGGAGCCGGCTTGGACGGCGGCGGCGCGGATGGGGTGCATGGCTCGCTCCGGCTTGAGACGCTGCATTCATTGACTTTTTCGCACGCCCTGACCATAAGCCACGCCTCATCACGCGCGTGACGTCCACGCGCCTTGACCCGCGCATGCTCTTCAAAAATTTGAGGGGCGGGAGGCGGGCGAGGTCCCCCGCCCGGCGAAGGTTCGCTCGGCGGGGCGCTTGTCGTTGGCGCGTGAGGTGGAAGGAAGACGGATGTTCGACACGCTGACGGAACGGCTCTCCGGGGTCTTCGACAACCTCACCGGGCGCGGCGCGCTGTCGGAAAAGGACGTCGAAGCGGCCCTGCGCGAGGTGCGAGTCGCGCTCCTCGAGGCCGACGTCGCGCTGCCGGTGGTCAAGGACTTCATCACCCGGGTGAAGACCGAGGCCGTCGGCGACAACGTCATCCGTTCGGTCACGCCGGGCCAGCAGGTCGTCAAGATCGTCTACGACTCCCTTGTCGACATGCTCGCCGGCGACGCCGAAGCCGAACCCTCCGAGCTCAACGTCGAGGTCACGCCGCCGGCGGTGATCCTGATGGCCGGCCTGCAGGGCTCCGGCAAAACCACCACCGCCGGCAAGATCGCGCTGAAACTCAAAAAGCAAAAGAAGCGCGTCCTGCTCGCCTCGCTCGACACCCGGCGCCCGGCGGCGATGGAGCAGTTGAAAGTCCTCGCCGGCCAAGCCGAAGTCGACTTCCTGCCGATCGTCGACGGCCAGACCGCCGTCGACATCGCCAAGCGCGCCTTGCAGGCGGCGCGCCTCGGCGGCCACGACGTGGTCATCCTCGACACCGCGGGCCGCACCTCGGTCGACGAAGAGATGATGCGCGAGGCCTCAGCCATCGCCGAGGTGTCGAACCCGCACGAGACGCTGCTCGTCGCCGACGCGCTGACCGGTCAGGACGCCGTCGAAACCGCGCGGCGGTTCCACGACCGCCTGCCGCTCACCGGACTTGTGCTGACCCGCGTCGATGGCGACAGCCGCGGCGGCGCGGCCTTGTCCATGCGCGCTGTCACCGGCCTGCCGATCAAGCTTCTCGGCGTCGGCGAAAAGCTCGACGGGCTCGAAGTCTTCGACGCCAAACGCGTCGCCGGCCGCATTCTCGGACAAGGCGACATCGTCTCGCTGGTCGAAAAGGCGGCCGAGCAGGTCGACCACGAAAAGGCCGAACGCCTCGCCAAGAAAATGGCGAAAGGCAAGTTCGACCTCGAAGACCTCGCCGAGCAGCTGCGGGCGATCCAAAAGATGGGCGGTATGGGCGGCCTGATGGGCATGCTGCCCGGCGTCGGCAAAATGAAAAAAGCCATCGACAGCGCCGACCTCGACGAGCGCGTGCTGCTTCGCCAGGAGGCGATCATCTTGTCGATGACGCGTCAGGAACGGTCGAAGCCGGACCTGATCAAGTCGTCACGCAAGAAGCGCATCGCCAAGGGCGCCGGCGTCGACGTGCCGGACGTCAACAAGCTTCTCAAGATGCACCGCCAGATGGCCGACATGATGAAGAAGCTCGGCAAGGGCGGCATGAAGGGAATGATGGGCGCCATGGGGGGCATGGGCGGCGGCCCGGACCCCGCGGCCCTCAAGGCGCTCGGCGCGCGCGGCCGAAAAGCCGGCGCGGACTTGCCTGGTTTGCCCGGTGACGGCGGCGAGCTTCCGCCTGGGCTTCCCGGCGGCATGGCGCTGGGGCCCGACGGGCTGCCGCTCGGCCTGCCGAAAGGGCGAAAGTGATGGTCATTGTTCTAGCGGCATCAGTCTTGGGATTGACGCTTTCGCCTCCTATGGCCGGGGACGCGCCGGCTTCGCCGCGACCAGCAATCGAACTGACGGGCCAGCTCGCGAAAAACGACTCGCCATGTCGTCCGGCGCGACCGATGGCGTCGTTCTATCCGCCCGCGGCGATCGGCGAGAATGTCGGCGCAACCTGCCAAGTCACGTTCGACGTCGGCGCGGCCTGCGAGGCCGTGAATGTTCGAGTTGTCTGCACGGCCGAAAAGTTTGTCGAAGAATTTGAGAATGCCGCATCGCGCCAAATTGAATTGTGGACGTTTCCACCTGACCGCATCGGTGAGACCGATGTCGGTATTGAACTCGACTTCGAAGTTGAAGACTGAACCCAACCCTAAAGGAACCAACCCATGTCTCTGAAGATTCGCCTGTCCCGCTGGGGCGCCAAGAAACGTCCATACTACCGCGTCGTCATCGCCGACAGCCGCAGCCCGCGCGACGGCAAGTTTCTCGACCGCGTCGGCTCCTGGGACCCGATGCAGCCGAAAGACTCCGGCGAGCGCGTCAAGCTCGACCTCGACAAGATCAAGGAATGGATGGCCAAGGGCGCCACGCCGACCGACCGCGTCGCGCGCTTCATCCATCAGCTTGACGCCTCGCTGGTGAAGTGGACGCCGAGCAACAACCCGAACAAGGCCAAGCCGGGTCAAAAGGCGCAGGACCGCATCACCGAGAAGGCGGAGAAGGTGGAGGCCAAAAAGGCCGCCGCTGAAGAAGCCAAGTCGGCGCCGAAAGTAGAAGCGCCTGCCGAAACCCCCGCCGCCGAAGCCGCGCCCGCCGAAGCCGAAACCGCCGCAGAGGCGCCTACAGAAGAAGCCAAGCCCGAAGAAGCCAAGCCGGAAGAAGAAAAAACCGAAAGCTGAGCGTCGCCGCCGACTCTAGCGCCGGCGAGCGTTCGCTGCTTTCTTCCACCCTTGAGGGGGAAACGGGCCGCGCCAAGGGCGCGGGTCGTTGGGGGAGTCGACGCAGGAATCTTTCGTCCGTCCCCCCTCAGTCCGCGTGCGCGGACAGCTCCGCCTCAAGCGGGGAGCGGTGGGTCGGCTTCGACCGCTTGAGTCTCCGGCGCTCCGGCCGGGGCGTTTCACTCGCGCAGGAAGAACAGCTCCTCCACCGGCGTATCGAGGACGCGGGCGAGCTTGAGGGCGAGCAGGGCGGAAGGAACGAAGACGCAGTTTTCGACCGTGTTCACGGTCTTGCGGGTCACCCCGACCGCGGCGGCGAGTTCGGCCTGGGTCAAGCCGGCGCGGGCGCGCGCCTCCTTCAGCCGGTTGCCGAGCGAGTCCGCGGCGGCGTGCGTCACGGCTCGACGTCTCCGGAGTCGCGCGAGAACCACAAGAACAAGCTCACCGGCGCGGTCACGGCGACGATCAGCAGCGCGCGCAGCGCGACCGCCGCGTCCATGTCGATGAATTCCTGACTCAGAAACAGCACCCCGATCGTGACCACCATCACCTTGTAGCCGACGGCCATGGCGCGGGCGCGGTCGTGGCGAGCGGCCTCGTCGTTGATGATCGCCCCAGCGCGTTCGCGGCGGACCTGAAAGGTGAAAGCCAAAAACGTCAGCGACGCGACGACCCAGGTAATCGCGCCGATCGTCTCGCCGATGTTCGCCGCCGACATCAGCGCCGTGCCGTCGACCGTCAAGTCCTGGGTCAATTCAGAGGTCTGCCAAATGAAGAACGCCGAGCCGGCGAGGGCCAGCACCAAGTTTCGCCGGCGAACGAGGCGGGTGATCGTGTCCATGTCGGTCTCCTGAGCGACGTCAAAATGTAACCTACGGGTGACGTTATGTGTAGTCAAGGTTACAAATTGTGGGCATGCTCGCCGCGGCGCCGGCGCCGTGCGTCGTAGGCGGTCTCGACTCCGTCTGCGGCGCATCCTTCAATGCGCGAACGCTAAGGGAGGTCCGCATGCGAGGATTCATTGCCGCCGCGGCTGTGGCGGTCGCCGCCGCCTGCGCCACCGCGGCTCCCGAATCGGACGAAGCCGCGCTGCGGGCGCTGGACGCGGCCTACGCAGACGCCTGGAAGCGCGAGGGAACCGCCGCTCAGTCCGAGGCGGTGCTGGCGCTGTTCCACGACGACGCCGTGATCATGCCCGGGCTCGGAACCGACCCCAGCTACGGCATCGACGCCATACGCGCGTTTTGGTTCCCCGAAGGAGCGCCGCCGACGGTCACGACCGTGTTCACCCATACGCCCGACGGCGTCGTCGTCGACGGCGACCTCGGGGTGATCAGCGGCCGCTATGTTCTGCGGTTCACCTACGGCGATTTCGTCGGCGCCCAGGAAGGCAACTATGTCTCCGTCGCGCGGCGCGGCGACGACGGGACGTGGCGGTTCGCGCGCATGACCTGGAACGACCGGGCGATCAAGGACGACGGCGCCTAGGTCTTGATCCCGAGCGCTTCGAAGGTCTGCGGAATGCGGTCGCAGAGCTTGAAAAAGCTTTCGGTCGCGTGCGGCCAGAAAGCGTCGTCCCAATCGCGGCGCAGACGCAGCAGGGCGACCCCGGCGCCTTCGAGCGCCGGGGCGACGTCGTCGAGGGCCTCACGCACCGGGCCGACCGGCGGGTCGATGACGACGATGGTGTCGACGCCGAGCGACTTTGCCCAGCCGAGCAGGGCGCCGGACGACGGCTCCTCCAGCATGCACGGCTCCATCCCAATCGAACGGCCGCAGCGCGACAGGGCGTCGGCGATCGCGCCGTAGGCGAACGCGGTCGCGAGTTCGCCCTCTTCCAGCGGCGAGCGTTCCTCGATCAGCACCAAGCCGGCGACGCCCTTGGCTTTTTCCAGCCTCCGATCGACGGAGAACGGGTCGAGGTCTTCTTCGGTCAGGAGCAGCGCGAACGGTTCGTCGGGAACCTCGTCCGGGGCGCGCAGCGTCATCGGCGGCGGATGCGGCGGGCCTTCGAGCGGGATCGCCTCGCCGGCCAGCGCATCGGCTTTCAAGGCGTAGCGCCCGTCGGTGTACTCGGCGATGTTGTCGGCGCGCGCGAGGTAGGTCTTGCCGCGGATGTGCAGCCCGGCGACCCAGCGCCACGACAAGGTGTTGGACGCCGGGTCGCCGTCGAGCAGGTGGCGGTAGAAAAAGTCGGCCCCCAGCGGCCACGGCAGTTCCAAGGTGAACACCCAGATCGAGGCGAACCACATCCGCGCGTGGTTGTGGAGGTAGCCGGTCGACACCAGCTCCTGGACCCAGGCGTCGAACGGCGCGATGCCGGTGCGCCCCTCCACCGCTTCGCAGTAGCGGGCGTAGATTCGGGGGTCGGCGTCGAAGTCGCGCAGACACGCCTCGACCGCCTCGCGGTAAGCGGTCCAGATGATCGGCCGCGATTCCAGCCAGCCCTTCCAGTAGGTCCGCCAGACCATCTCGTGAATGAACGCCTGCGCCTGCTTGAAGGAGTGGCGCGCCAGCACCGTGTCGACGACTTCGCGCTCGGTGAGCAGGCGGTGGCGAATCCACGGGCTCAGGCACGAGACGTTTTCGCGCGCCTCGGGCCCGTAGTCGTAGTTGCGTTCTTCCGCGTAGTGCCGGCCGGCGTTGGGCAGGAAGGTCTTCAGCCGCGCCAGCCCCTCGGTGCGGGTGGGGGTCCAATCCATCGCGGCGGACACTAGGGGCAATGCGCGGATCGGGGAAGTGCTTGACGCCCCGCCGTTCGGCCCGCTTAACGGCGGCCATGTCGAGGGACGCCTACATACTCGTCGGGGCCGTGGCCGGGGCGTTCGGGGTCAAGGGGGAGGTGCGGATAAAGCCGTTCACCGCCGACCCCGAGGGCCTGTTCGCCTACGCCCCGTTCACCGACGAGCACGGCGACGTCGTCTTGAGGGTGAAGGCCTGGCGGCCGATCAAGGACGGCTTCGCGGCGTTCGTCGAGGAAGCCGCGACCCGCGAAGACGCCCAGGCGCTCAAGTCCTTGCGCCTGCACGTGGCGCGCGACCGCCTGCCGGCGACGGACGACGACGAATTCTACCACGCCGACCTGATCGGCCTTGCGGTCAAGGACCTCGAGGGCCGGCCGCTCGGCGAAGTGCGCAGCGTCCAGAACTACGGCGCCGCCGACCTGCTCGAGATCTGGAAGACGCCGGGCGTCGCCGAGATCTGGTTCCTGCCGTTCACCAAAGCCGCCGCGCCGCACGTCGACCTCGCCAAGGGCGAAATCGTCGCCGACCCGCCAGAAGGGCTGATGCCGGAGGCGGCAAGCCCCGCCTAGCTCCTTCGCCCCTCCCGCGCTAACGTCCTCGGCGAACGCACACGAGGGGTTGTCACATGAAACGGAAGACTTGGCCTGTCGCCTTGGCGGCGGGGTTCGCGGCGGCGTGCACGGCGAACGCGAACTGGGACCTGGATCTGCCCGGCCGGGGCGACGGTCCGTCGCTGCATGACCGCACGCTGACGCTCGACACGCATGTCGACATCGGACTCGACTACGCCACCGACACCAACGACCCAGGCGGCTTCTCCGCCAACCAGGTCGATCTGCCGAAGATGCGCGCCGGCGGCCTCGATGCCGCGTTCTTCATCGTCTATACGCCGCAGGGCGAACTCACCGACGATGGCTATACCGAAGCCAAGTCGATCGCGGAGACGCGCTACTACGCGATCCGCCGGATGACGCGGGCGTATCCCGGCCAGATCGAGCTGGCGCTGACGGCGAACGACGTCCGCCGCATCGACCGCTCCGGCAAGCTCGTCGCGCTCATCGGCATGGAGAACCCGTATCCGCTCGGGCCGTCGGTCGCCGACGTGCCGATGTGGAAGGAGCGCGGCGTGCGCTACATGTCGATCACGCATTCGGCGCACAACCAGTTCGGCGATTCCTCCAGCATCGATCCCGATCCCGACGCACCCGCAGGGCCGAACGACGGCTTGTCCGATCTTGGCCGCGATCTTGTCGCGGAGCTGAACAAGGCCGGGATCATGGTCGACGTCAGCCACGCCGCGAAGTCGACAATGATGCAGGCGGCGGACGCGTCGGTCGCGCCGGTGATCGCGTCGCATTCGGGCGCGTCGGCGGTGAACGACGTCGCGCGCAACGTCGACGACGAACAGCTGCGCAAGCTGGCGGAAGTCGGCGGCGTGGTTCAGGTCGTGGCGTTGGGCAACTACGTGCGCGCGCCGACGCCGGAGCGGATCGCCCGCGTCACGGCGCTGCGCGAGAAATACGGCATTCAAAGCTTCGCCGACTTCAACGCTCTGTCCGACGAACAGCGGGAAGCCTATCGCGCCGAACAGCGCGCTCTCGACGACGCGTTCCCGGTCGCCACCGTCGAGCATCTCGTCGACCACATCGACCACGTGGTCGAAACGGTCGGCATCGACTACGTCGGCATTTCCTCGGACTTCGACGGCGGCGGCGGCATCAACGGCTGGAGCGACGCGTCGCAGACCGAAAACGTCACGGCCGAACTCGTGCGCCGGGGCTATTCGGAAGAGGACATCGCCAAGATCTGGGGCGGCAATCTCTTGCGGGTCATGGCCGACGTCGAACGCGTCGCGCGCGAACTCAACGCCGCATAGTTTCGGGTCGACGGCGACTCGTCGGAACGCCAAGCGCGCGAACGGCGCCTGGACGAAGGAGGCGTGCATGGCGCCGCGCGGCCGGCACTTCGGGCTTATCGTCAACGAGCGGTCCGGCCGCGTCGCCGAACTCGGGGCGGCGGCGGTGGTCGACGCCGTGAAGACGGCGCTGTCGGCCGGCGACCTGCGGGTCGAGACCGTTGACGAGCAAGGTCCGGCGGCGGCGTTCGACCGCCTCGTCGCCGGCGGCGTCGACGCGGTGCTGATCGCCGGCGGCGACGGCACGGCGCGCGCCGTCGCCCAGCGCGCGATCGAGGCCGACGTGGCGATCGCGCCGCTGCCCGGCGGCACCATGAATCTGCTCGCCCGGCGGCTTTACGGCGACGGCGATCTTGCGGCGGTGCTGGCGCGCCTGGTCGACGCCCGGGCCGGGACGTTTCCGGTCGGGCTGGTCGACGCCGAACCTTTCTTCCTGTCGGTGATGTTCGGATCCGCCTACGCCCTGGCGACGGCGCGCGAGTCGGCGCGCGACGGCCG
>JAJFFL010000032.1 GCA_021776705.1 Alphaproteobacteria bacterium | reverse complement strand
TTTCCGACCCCAGAAAAAGATCATTCCGCCACGTCTCCCGCCAGCTCGCCGCCGTCATGGCCCGTGACGCGCACCCGCACAAGGGCGCCGTCGCGGGCGGGGCCGGCGGGCAGGCGGACGGCGGAGAAGTCCGCAAGTCGGGCGAATCCGGCGCGCTCAACCAGCGCGTCGGCGGTCGCGCCGACGTGACGATCAAGATGCCGCGTCAGCGCCGCGTCGCCCTTGGCGCGCAACCGCGCGGCGCGGTCCTTGATCGCCGCCTTCTCAAGCTGCGGCATGCGCGCGGCCGGCGTGCCGGGACGCGGGCTGAACGGGAAGACGTGCAGGAACGCCAGATCGCAGTCGTCGACGAGCGCCAGGGTGTTCGCGAACATCGCGTCCGTTTCGGTCGGAAAGCCGGCGATCAGGTCGGCGCCGAAGGCGATCTCCGGCCGCCGGGCGCGCAACCGCGCGCACAAACGAATCGCGTCGTCGCGCAGGTGCCGGCGCTTCATCCGCTTAAGGATCAAATCGTCGCCCGCCTGCAAGGAAAGGTGAAGATGCGGCATGACGCGCGGTTCGTCGGTGACGAAGTCGAAAAGCTCGTCGTCGATCTCGACGGCGTCGATGGACGACAGGCGCAGCCGCGCCAAGTCCGGCGCGCCCTTGAGGATTCGCCGCACCAGGGCGCCGAGCGTCGGCGCGCCAGGCAGGTCGGCGCCCCAGGACGTGATGTCGACTCCGGTCAGCACGACTTCCTGGAACCCGTTGCCGGTCAACGTCTTGATTTGTTCGACGACGTCGCCGGCCGGCACCGAGCGCGAATTTCCGCGGCCGTAGGGGATGACGCAAAACGTGCAACGGTGGTCGCAGCCGTTTTGAACCTGGACATAGGCGCGCGCGCGTCCGCCGAGGCCTTCGATCAGGTGGCCCGCGGTTTCGCGCACCGACATGATGTCGTTGACCCGCACCCGTTCCGCGTCGACGGCGGACCAGGCGTCGGCCTGCATCTTTTCGTGGTTGCCGACGATCTCGTCGACTTCGGGCATGGCGGCGAACATGTCGGGGTCGATTTGCGCGGCGCAGCCGGTGACCGAGATGCGCGCCCCTGGACGTTCCCGGCGCAGACGGCGAATCGCTTGCCGCGCTTGCCGCACCGCTTCGCCGGTGACGGCGCAGGTGTTGACGATCACGAGATTTTCCCGACCGGCCGCCTCGGCGTGACCCTTGACGACTTCGGACTCATAGGCGTTCAGCCGGCATCCGAACGTGACGACATCGACGCCGCCGGGCGCGCTCTCGCGCGGCTCCGCCGGTCCGCCGCCGGGCTGGGGAGGCATATGGATGTCAGGGGCCGCCATTGTGAGGATACAGGTGGGCGAGCGCGCGGTCGCGGTCAAGCCGGACCCGCTTGCGCGCCGTCCCTTCTGGCGCGGCGTCGAACTCGGTCGGCGGCGGATGTTTCCGCCTCCCAACCTGTGGCCGGGCGCACGGGATTCGCACGTTGATGATTTGGGCGGCGCTGCGGCCGCCGTTTTCGGCTCGAGAACAAAGGTGAGCTTAGACGCCCTGGCCGCGGCGCACCTGGTGCGGCGCAAGCAAGCCTAGGCGGACTCGCGCTCGCCGAGTTCGCCTTCGTACTCGAGCTCGACCGGGCCGGTCATGAGCACGTGGTCATCGGAATCGCGCCACTCGACGAACAGCTCGCCGCCGTCCAGCGCCACCACGGCGAAGCGCGCGCACAAGCCGCGCCGGCTGGCCGCCACGACCGCCGCGCACGCCCCGGTGCCGCACGCCCGGGTCAAGCCGGCGCCGCGCTCCCACACCCGCAACCGGATCGAATCGGCGCGACGAATCTCGGCGAAGCCGACGTTGGCGCGTTCCGGAAACAAAGGATGGTTTTCGATCATCGGGCCGATTTTTTCGATCATCAGCTTGTCGATGTCGTCGACGAAAAAGACGCAGTGCGGATTGCCCATGTTGACGGCCCCGGGCGAATGCAGAATCGGCGCGTCGATCGGGCCGAGCTTGACGTCGATGCGGCGAGTATCCATGCGCTCCGCCAGCGGGATCTCCTCCCACTTGAGCAGCGGCGAGCCCATGTCCACGCACACGGCGTGCTTGCCGCGGCGCTCGGCGTCGAGCAGGCCGGCGTTGGTCTCCAACACTGTGCGGTCGCCGCCTTGTTCCTCGAGGACCAGCCAGGCGACGCAGCGCGCGGCGTTGCCGCAAGCGTTCACTTCGCCGCCGTCGGCGTTCCAGATGCGCATGAAAGCGGCGCCGCGCGCCGAGCGTTCGATTGAGATCACCTGATCGCAGCCGACGCCGCGCGCCGGGTCGGCGATCGCCCGGACCTGGCCTTGCGACAGTTGCAGGGCGCCTTGTTCGCGGGCGTCAAACACCGCGAACGCGTTGCCGAGGCCGTTCATCTTGTAAAATTTCATGGCCCCTCGACCCAAAAACCGCGCCAGCCCGAACCCCCAATCTAGGCGTTCTTCAAAGACGGTTAAAGCGCTTCACCTCCGACGAGGTCCCATCCTTGTAGAACACACGGACCGTGGCGTAGGCGGCCTCCAAGGGAGCCTCCAAATAGATGTCCACGCCGTCGCCGACGGCGTTCGGATTCAACAGATCGCAGTCGGCGATCGGCAACTCGATGTTCGGTTCGTCCGTATCGAATCCGTACACCGCGCGGGCGACGCCGCAGCGGTTGCTTTGCAAGTGGGTGAAATAGAACAACAGCTTGCCGTCGTACTCGCGGAACGCCACCCAGCCGTTCGAGGTGGCTTCGATGACCTGCTTGGCCCCGGAAATCAGCGCCGCGGCCGGGTCGAACCGGTACGGGAAGGGGCCTTGCTCGTCGCCGTTCAGGTCCATGTACTTCACTTCGATGGTTTGCGGCCCGGCGTCCTGCGGCAGATCGAAATAGGACACCGGCATCGGCGCGCCGGTGGCCGGGTCGTTGACATTGGAGAAGCCGGTGGACCGGAAATCCCCGGCGCCGGCCTTGTAGAAGATTTCCTTCGCGCGGTCGCCTCCCGACGCGAACACCGAAATCGTCCAGCCGGAATTCGACCGCATCGCCGAAAAATTCATCGGCGCGTCGAAGATTTGGGCGACGGTGGATTCGAGCAGCTGCAGACGCGTGCGTGCGTCCTCAATCTGTTCGGCGGCGAGTTCCTGATCGATGAAGTGCTTCAGAAATTCGCCGGCGTCGACGAGATCGACAAACGTCGTCAGCAGTTCGTATTCGCGCTTCTTCTGCGCCAGCGTTTGGGCGCCGAGGCGGGCCTGCGAAAAGTCGCGCGACAGTTCGTAGTACGCCGGCGCGAAATCCGGGTGCGCCGCGACATGGGCCTCCAGTCGTTCAATGCGCACGTCGGCGTCCCACAACAGCGCGGCGGCGTAGGCGCGGGCGACGTCGGCGGGCTTTTGATCGACGAGCTCGTTGTAGATTTCGCGGGCGCCGGCGCGGCCCTCCTGGACCTTGAGGAAGGTCTGAAAGCGGTAGTGCGGATCGACGTAAGGAAGGGCGAAGTCGAAAAATCCCAGGTAGGCGCGCCGCGCGTTCAGGTAGTCGCCGCGCAATTCGTACAGCCGGGCGTTGGCGTAAAAATCTTGCGGCTCCTTCGGGTCGTCGACGATGTTGCCACGTCCGGTAAGTGCGGCGAACTCCTTGGCGATGGCCTCGGCGAAGACCTGAGCTTTTTCGGCGTCCTCGCTCTCGGCCTGTTTGAGCGTGGCGATCCGGGCCCGGACGGCTTCGGCGAAGATGCCCTCCGCATACTGAGCGAGATAGGATTCAAGTTCCGGAAGCGAGCCGGTGTTTTTGACGTCGTTCCAGAGTCCGACTTCGATTTGACGAGGGCTTGGATCGCGTTGCGGCGGCGCCCAGTTCTCGACCGGAGGCGGCGCCTCTTGGCCGGCGGCGGGCCGCACGAAGAAGAAGTCCGACGTCAGGGAGGAATTGTCGAACGGCACTTGCAAGCCTTCCGACTGTTCGATCACCGACGAGCGGACGCGGCGCATCAGCTGCTGCACGTCGAGCCCCGGGGTCTCGATGTGATGGAGGATCGCCGACGTGAACGGGCTGTTGCGGCCGGCCCCGTCGGACGCCGTGGCGCCGGGCTGAGCCGAATAGGCGACAAGCAGGTTGGCCGCGCCGGCGTCCGGCGGCGCCAGGCCGCCGGCGACGGCGACGGACCGCGCCGCCGCCGCCTGACGGGCGAGGTCGGCGAGCAGCGGATTGTCGCGGCAGGCGTCGAGGAACACGAGGCTGGTGCGGTCCGGCGCCGAAAGACGGCTGATGACGGAATTCATGTCGACGGTTTCGAAATCGACCGCGCCCTCGTCGGCCAGGGCGGCGTCGACGGGCACCATGTAATTCTTGCCGTCCACCTGCAGGCCGTGACCGGCGTAGAAAAACAAGCCGACGTCGGCGCCCTCGAGCGCGCGGGCGAAATCGCGCACTTTTTCCTGCATGCCGCCGTAGTCCAGGTCATAGCCGTCGATGACGTCGAAACCCAACGTCGACAAGGTGGACGCGACGTCGACGGCGTCGTTGACCGGGTTCGCGAGTCGCGGCGCCGTGACGTAGTCGCCGTTTCCGATCACCAATGCGATCTTCTTTTGAGTCGCCGGTGCGTCTTGCGCCGCGCTCGCCGTCGCCGCGGCCAATCCTGCCGCCACCATCATCGCCCTCATGAAGTTGCGCGCCATCAAGCGTTCCCCTGTCGTGATTCGAACCCTAACCCTTGAAGACGAATTCGGCGACATCCGGGCCGGAACCGCGCCCAGGGGTGGCGGCGCTTGGCGGTTTCGTCTTTTATGCGCGCCGAATCCCAAGGGGAGGATGAACATGCGCAAAACCGCCGCCGCGCTCGCCGCGGCTTTTTTCGCGACAGGGGGGATGGCCGCCGCGATGCAGGACGCCGCTG
>JAJFFL010000310.1 GCA_021776705.1 Alphaproteobacteria bacterium | reverse complement strand
ATTCCGCTCGACGTCGCCGACGCGGCCGAGTTTTCGTTTCTGGCGCTGTTCCTGCGCGCCGACATCATCGTCAAGGCGACGATGGCGACCCTGGTCGTGGCGTCGATCTGGTCGTGGGCCGTGGTCGTCGACAAGCAGCTGATGTTCATGGGCCTGCAGGCCAAGTCGCGCCGCTTCCGCAACGCCTGGGCGCGCATCGACTCGATGCGGGCGATCGAAAACATCGGCATGGACTTCCGCGACAGCCCCTACGGGCAGGTCGTGAACTCGGCGCTCGGCGAGGTCGAGAAAATGCGCGACATGCCGGCGCGCGACGCCGGCGCGACGATATCGTTCTCGCAACGCATCGAGCGCGTCATGGGCATCGTCCTCACCCGCGAAATCTCGAAAGCCGAAAACGGCCTTGGCGTGCTCGCCTCGGTCGGTTCCGCGTCGCCGTTCATCGGCCTGTTCGGGACCGTGTGGGGGATCATGAATTCGTTCCGCGCCATCGCGGTGACTCGCGACACCAACCTGGCGGTCGTCGCGCCCGGCATCGCCGAAGCCTTGTTCGCGACCGCGCTGGGTCTGATCGCGGCGGTGCCGGCGGTGATTTTCTACAACAAGTACTCCACCGATTTGTCGAAGTTCGCGACCGACCTGGAAACCTACGCCGACGACCTTTCGGCGATCCTGTCGCGGCGCGGGCCGACCGACGGAGCGCGCTAGATGGCGGCGTCGCTCGAACCCTGGAACGCGGGGCGGGGCGGACGCCGCGGGCCGCGCCATCGGCCGCGGGCGGAGATCAACGTCACGCCGTTCGTCGACGTGATGCTCGTGCTCTTGATCGTGTTCATGATTTCAGCGCCGCTGTTGACCGTCGGCGTGCCGATCGATTTGCCGAAGACCGAGGCCAAGGCGCTGCCCGGCGACTCTGAAGTCATCACGATCACGATCGACAGCGAGGGCGCGATTTTCCTGCAGGAGACCCAGTTCGCCAAACTCGGCGCCTCCGAAACCGGCGAACAGGACGCGACGGTCGAACTCTCGGCCCTGCGCACCTTGTTGATGCAGATCGCCCAGGAGCGGGCCCGCGCGAGTCGCGAAAACCCGTTTGAAGAACGCATCTTCATCCGCGCCGACTACGCCGTGCAGTACGACGTCGTCGCCAAGGTGTTGGCGACCGTCAACGCGGCCGGGTTCACGAACATCGGGCTCGTCAACGACCCCGTGTCGCGGTGACTGGCGCATGCGGATCGGCGTCCCCGTCTCATTTCTCGGACACGTCGCCGCGGTGGCCGTCGGCCTGATCGCGTTTCCGCACGCGATCCCGGAACTGGCGACTGATTTCGAGATCGTCGACGTGACGCTGATTCGCTCCGGCGATCTCAAGGTCGGCGAACTCACCAACATCGCCGCCCGCGCCGAGCCGGAGCCGGAGATCGAAGAGGAAGAGCCGGAGCCGGAGCCGGAGCCGGAGCCCGAAGTTGAGGAGCCGGAACCCGAGCCGACGCCGGTCCCGCCGCCGCCGCCCCCGCCGCCGCCTCCGCCGCCGCCGCCGCCGGAGCCCGAACCGGAAATCGTGCCGCCGGCGCCGCAAGAAGAGCCGGTCGTCGAGGAAGAGCCGCAAGCGGAGGAGGAGGAGCCCGAACCGACGCCGCCACCGCCACCGCCGCCGCCACCTCCGCCTCCGCCGGCGTTCAGCCTCGACTCGCTGAAGGACTTGAAGGCGGCCGAAAAGACCGAAACTCGCGACGTCAAACGCTTGCCGGCGGAATCGGAAAGCGTGCGCCGCGCCGCCGGCGCGGGCTCGAGCAACCTGGTGTCGATCGACGACGCGGTGCGCAGCGCCATGAACCGCTGCTGGCGCACGTCGATCGACAAGCCTGACGGCGAAAAGCTGATCGTGCTTGTGAGTTTGAAGCTCAACCGCGACGGGACGCTGGCCGGACGGCCGACGGTCATCAACCGCGGCGAGATCCTTCGTTCGGGCAATTCGTTCTGGCGCGCCGCGGCCGACGAGGCGATGCGCGCCGCGCTCGAGTGCGAACCGTATGACTTCTTGCCCGCCGACCAGTACGACAGTTGGAAAGACCTTGAGTTCAATTTCGCCCCGACGTTCTAAGCTCGACTCAGAGCCCTAGGAGAGACCGCCATGCTCGCCGCCGTCCGCACGTTCGCCGCCGTCCTCACGGCCGCTTGTCTCGCCGCCGGCGCCTGGGCGCAGGACGGGCCGCGCCGCATCGACATCACGCAAGGCAATCTGCAGCCGATGCCGATCGCGGTGCCGAATTTCCTCGGCGACGATTCCCGCGAGGAGAAGATCGGCGCCGACATCGCGACCGTGATCTCCAACAACCTGGCCCGTTCGGCCCTGTTCGCGCCAAAGGATCCGGCCTCCTTCATCGAGCGCATCCGCGACGCCGACGTGCAGCCGCGCTTCGCCGATTGGCGGTTGATCAACGCCGAAGTGCTGCTGGTCGGAAAAGCCGACGTCACGGCCGAGAACCGGCTGCAGGTGTCGTTCCGGCTGTGGGACGTCTTCGGCCAGCAACAACTGGTCGGCTTGCGTTTTGAAACCACGCCGGAAAATTGGCGGCGGATCGCGCATCAGGTCTCGGACCGCATCTACGAGCGGCTGACCGGCGAGCAAGGATACTTCGACACCCGCATCGTCTTCATCGCCGAGTCCGGCGACAAGCTGCAGCGCGTCAAGCGGCTGGCGATCATGGATCAGGACGGCGCCAACCCGGTGTTCCTGACCAACGGCGAGCACCTGGTGCTGACGCCGCGGTTTTCACCGACCTCGCAGCAGATCACGTTCCTCAGCTACGCGTCGGGGCGGCCGCAGGTGTATCTGTTCAACATTGAAACCGGCCGCCAGGAAATTCTCGGCGACTTTCCCGGCATGACGTTCGCGCCGCGGTTTTCGCCGGACGGCGCCCAAGTGCTGATGACGCTGGAGCAGAACGGCAACTCCGACGTTTGGGTCATGGACCTGCGCACCCGCCAGCGCCGCCAGCTGACCAGCGCGCCGGCGATCGACACCAGCCCGTCGATGGCGCCGGACGGGCGGCAGATCGTGTTCAACTCCGACCGCGGAGGTTCTCCACAGATTTACGTCATGAACGCCGACGGCTCGAACGTGCGCCGGATCACCTTCGGCGAAGGCCGCTACTCGACGCCGGTGTGGTCGCCGCGCGGCGACCTGATCGCCTTCACAAAGCAGCTCCGCGGCCAATTCTACATCGGCGTCATCCGCCCTGACGGGACCGGCGAGCGGATCATCGCCGACGGCTATCAGATCGAGGGGCCGACATGGTCCCCGAACGGCCGCGTGATCATGTACCAAAGCGAAACCCGCGGGGTCGGAGGGCGCGCCGAGGTCCGCTCCGTCGACCTCACCGGCTTCAACGAACGCCGGGTGCCGACCCCAGGCGACGCCTCGGACCCGGCGTGGTCGCCGCTGCTCGACTAGGAAACCCCGGTGCAGGAACGGTTTACCGCACACAAAGGCGGGCCTCCGACTCCGCTTGATTGCAAACGGCGCTAAGGGTAATTTCCGGGCCGCTGGCGCGCCTGGCCTGACGCAATGAGGCGGGGCAGGGGGATGGCGCGCGTTTGGCGACGAACGGCGAAATGCCGAGAGAGGGACGTCGAAATGAAATTCAAGATTGCCGCTGCGATCGGGGCTGCCGCGATGATCGCCGCCTGCGCTTCCAAGCCGGAAGAAGTGGTCGCCACTCCGTCGACGGGCACGACCGCGCCCGCCGGACCGACCGCCGGCTCTGTCGGCGACTTTCAGCAAACGTCGGGCGACCGCGTGTTTTACGCGTTCGACTCGTACGCGCTGACGGGCGAAGCCCGGAACAGCTTGAGCCAGCAAGCCGCTTGGCTTCAAGCCTACCCGAGCGTGAAGATCCAGGTTGCGGGCAACTGCGACGAACGGGGCACGCGCGAATACAACCTTGCGCTCGGCGCCCGTCGCGCCAACGCCGCGAAGGACTACCTCGTGGGCCTCGGCATCGACCCGTCGCGGATCACCACGATCTCCTACGGCAAAGAACGCCCGGTCGATCCGCGTTCGAGCGAAGAGGCGTGGTCCCTGAACCGGAACGCGCACACGGTCATCGTCAGCGGCGCGGTTTCGTAAGAAACCTTAGCCGTTTGTCATGAAACGGGCCGGCGCGGCGCCACACTTTCGCCGCGCCGGCCTTTCTATGTCTGAGCCATGAAAAGACTGCTCCACCTCATCGTGGCCGGCGCGGCGGCGATCGCGCTCGCCGGCCCGGCTTCCGCCGCTCCTTCGCGGAGCGAACTTGAAGCGCGGCTCGCCATCGCCGAACAGCGCGGCCGCGATCTCCAGGAGCGCCTTGAAGCGCTGGAGGCCAACCTGATGACCGGGGACCCGGTCGCGGTCAGCCTGCAGCAGCGCGTCATCTCGCTGGAGCAGGAGCTGTCGCGGCTCACCGGCATCCTTGAGCAGGCGACCTACGAGAATCGGCGCCTGCGCGAAGAAATGCAGACGACGCGTCGGATGATCGAGCTGCGCGACGAAGAGATCGCGGGCAAGCTGAACATCCAGCCGTTCACGTTCGGCGCCTTCGACGAGCCGGCCCGCGACCCGTTCGCCGAGGCCCGCAACGCCGCCGGCGGCGAGTTCGGCGACGCCGCGCTGGCCGGCGAAACCGGCTTTGAGTCCGACGACGCCGCCGACGACCCGTTCGCCGAAGCCAAGTCCCGGGTCACGGGCTCGCTCGGCGCCACCTCGGCCGTGGTCCTGCCGGACAATCCCGTCGACGCCCTCGACTACGCCAAGCGGCTGCTGATCGACGGCCAGTACGACCAGGCGGAAGAGGCTTTCGGTCGCTTCGCCGCCGCGTTCTCGACCTCGAATCTGGTCGGCGAAGCGCTCTATTGGCGCGGCGAAGCCTTCTATCTGCGCGAAGGCTACGAGCAGGCCAAGGACCTCTACATCGAATCGATCCAGCGCGACCCGAAAGGCCCTCGCGCCGCCGACGCCATGGTCAAGCTCGCCGCGTCTTTGTCGCGCATGGGCTTCAACGATCAGGCGTGTTCGACGCTGCAGGCGTTTCCGCGCCAGTACCCGAACGCCGACCTGGCGGTGAAGGCCAAGGCCGCGCGCGAGGAACAACTGGCCGGGTGCGGCTGAGCCGGCCGCTTCTCGACCGCGCCGCGCGCGACCGTCTCGACGCGCTGATCTCTCCGTTTGACGGGCCTGTCGCCGTCGCCATGTCCGGCGGCGGCGATTCGGTTTTCGCGCTCCGGGCCGCGGCCGAGTGGGGGCGCGGACGCGGCCGCGAGATCGTGGCGCTGACCGTCGACCACCGCCTCCAGGCGGCCTCGGCCGCCGCCGCCGCCTTCGTCCATGACGCCGCCGCCGCTCTCGGCCTGACCGCCCGCACCCTGTCGTGGGCGGACGCCGCCGCCGGGCCCGGTCTGCAGGCGCGCGCCCGCGCCGCCCGTCACCGGCTGCTGGCCGAGGCCTGCCGCGACGCCGGGGCGCGCGTGCTGGTGCTCGGCCATACGCTTGACGATCAAATCGAGACCGTCGCCATGCGGCTGGCCCGCACCGCGTCGGCGCGCGGGCTCGCCGCCATGAGCGCGCTGGCGCCGTCGCCGGCGTGGCCGGAAGGCCGGGCGCTCGCCGTGGCGCGGCCGTTCCTCGACCGCCGCCGCGCCGCGCTGCGCGCCGGCTTGGCGGCGGCCGGCGCGACCTGGCTTGAGGACGCCGCCAACGACGACGCGGCGTTCGAACGGGTGCGGGTCCGGCGCCGCCTCGCCGACCTCGCGGCGCGCGGCTTCGACGACGCCGGGCTGGCCCGCGTCGCCGCCGCGGCGGCCCGCGCCGACGCTGAGGAGCGCGCCGCGGCGGCGCAGATCGTGGCCCGCTGCGTGGTCAGGGAGGAAGGCGCGGCGCGGCTGACGTCGTGGCGCCGGCCGGGCGCGCCGTCGGCGGCTTATCCCCGTGCGCTGGAGGCGGTTCTGCATGGCGTGTCAGGGCGGATAAGCGCCGTGGATAGGGGCGCGCTTGTCCGTCTCGAAAAGGCGCTCGCGGCGGCCCTCGATCCGGCGCCGCCGGTTGAGAAACCGACCGCGACGCTGGCGGGCGTGCGCGCCGTCGG
>JAJFFL010000309.1 GCA_021776705.1 Alphaproteobacteria bacterium | reverse complement strand
TCGACGCGGTGTTCGCGGACAATCCGCGCGCGCGCGGCTATGTGCTCGACGAGCAAGGGGGCTTGCGCAAGCACATGCTGATCTTCGTCGACGGCGACACCATTCGCGACCGCGCCAAGCTGTCGGACCCGGTGCGGGCGGACGGGGAAGTGTTCGTGTTCCAGGCCCTGTCGGGCGGCTAGGGGAGAGTTGTCATGAGCGACCGCATTCTTGTCGGCACGCGCAAAGGCCTGTTTTCGATCGAGCGCGGCAAGAACGGCTGGGCGATCGCCGGAACCCAGTTCCTCGGCGACAACGTCGCCATCACGATGGCGGATCCGCGGGACGAAAAGGTCTACGCCGCCCTCGGCCACGGCCACTTCGGGGTCAAGATGCATCGCGCCGACTCGTTCGACGGAACCTGGGAGGAGTTCGATCCGCCCGCCTATCCGGAAAAGCCCGCCGACGCCGACGATGTCGATATGTGGGGCAAGCCGCTCGAGTGGGTCAACCAGGGCGCCTGGGCGCTCGAGCCTGGCGGGCCGGACGAGCCCGGCGTGCTGTGGTGCGGCACCTTCCCCGGCGGCCTGTTCAAGTCCGAGGACGGCGGCGAAACCTGGGCCCTCAACCGCGCGCTCTGGGACCACCCCAAGCGCAAGACCTGGATGGGCGCCGGCGCCGACGTGCCCGGCCTGCACTCGATCTGCGTCGACCCGCGGAACTCCAAGCACCTGACCATCGCCGTCTCCACCGGCAGCGTCTGGCGCACCGAGGACGGCGGCGCGTCTTGGGAAGTGCGGGGCGACGGCCTCTGGGGCGCCTACACCCCGCCGGACCAGGCCGACGACCCGGCGGTTCAGGACGTCCACCGCCTCGTCCAGTGCCGGTCGCACCCGGACGTGCTGTGGGCCCAGCACCACAACGCGGTGTTTCGCTCGCGCGACGGTGGCAGGAAGTGGGACGACATCAAGAACGCCAAGCCGTCGGTGTTCGGCTTCGCCGTCGCCGTGCATCCGAACCAGCCCGACACCGCCTGGTTCGTGCCGGCGATCAAGGACGAAAAGCGCATCCCCGTGGACGGCAAGCTCGTCGTTTCGCGCACCCGCGACGGCGGCGAGACTTTCGAGGTGCTGCGAAAAGGCCTGCCGCAGAAGCACGCCTACGACCTCGTCTGGCGCCACGGCCTCGCCATCGACGACACCGGCGACCGGCTCGCCTTCGGCTCCACCACCGGCGGCTTTTGGATCAGCGAGGACCAGGGCGACTCCTGGGCCTGCGTGTCGCAGAACCTGCCGCCCGTCGCCTGCGTCCGCTTCGGCTAGGCGGCGTTGACCGCGTCCCAAGGCCGCCGGCGCGGCGCTCATCGTCGCGGGCCGGATCCTCGTCGGCGCGGTCGAATCCCTCATCGCGCAGCTGAATAACCGTTGCGGCGGACGCATCCGCCGACCCCTCCGCCCGCATCACATTCCTAACGGAACCGTCACGCGACACCTGTCGCGCGGCGCGCTAGGGGAGGCGTATGGGACGGGCCTTGTACCAAGATCATGAGATGTGCGTGCGCGTCGGCGGCTATGCGCCGGGCGAGCGGCACCCGCCGCACCGCGACGACTTTTCCCGCATCACTCTGACGTTGCGCGGAAGTTTCGCTGAAGATGGCGAACGCGGCTCCGAGGTGGTGCGCCCGGGCGACGTCTTGTTCAAGTCGCGCGACGCCGTGCACGAAGACCGCTTCGGCGACGACGGCGCAAATCTTGTCTCGCTTGTTTTCTTCGGCCGCGGACCCGACGGCCTGCTCGGCGGCGGCTTCGACGGGGTTTGGCGGGTGCGGCGCGACCCGGCGGCGCTGCGCGGCGGAACCGGCTTGCTTGACGCCGCCGTCGCCGGTCACGGCGCCGGCGTCCGCGCCGCCGCCAGCGAACTGCTCGGCGGCCTGGACGGGGCGGAACAGTCGCGCCGGACGGCGCCGGCGTGGCTCATGGCGCTGAAGGACGAACTCGAGAACACCGGTTTCGCCGACGTCGACGTGTCGGCGCGGGCGCGGTCCGCCGGAGCTCACCCGGCGCACGTCTCGCGGTTGTTTCGGCGTTGCTTCGGAATCTCGATCACCGAACACGCCCAGGCCCACGGCGTGCGCCGCGCGGTGGCGTCGCTCGGCGACGGGGCGGCCCTGTCCGCCGCCGCGGCCGGGGCGGGGTTCTACGACCAGAGCCACATGAGCCGCGTGTTTCGCCGCGTCACCGGACGCACGCCCGGCGCCTACCGCAAGCTTGCGGCCGCCGCCGGCGGTTAAGATCGTCCAAGACCGGCGCCCGCGCCGGCGTCATGCTGGCGACGGAACTTCACGCGAAAACCACGCGAAAACCAAACGGGGACGTCATGTCGATGAAATCTCTCGCCGCTCTGACCGCCGCCGCGGCGCTGTGCGGGTGCGCGACCGCCGCCGCGCCGCCGCCGCCGCTGGCGATCGAAGCCGACCTCGACGCCTTCATCGAAAACGCCGTCGCCGACCTCGGCGTCGTGCCGGGCCTGTCGGTCGCCGTCTATACGCCGGACGGCGTCTACGCCCGCGGCTTCGGCGTCACCGACGTCGACACCGGCGAACCGGTCACCGCCGACACGGCGTTCTACGTCGCCTCGTCGACGAAGTCGTTCACGGCGATGGCGATGAAAATTCTTGAATCGCGTGGTGAGATCGACCTCGGCCAGACGCTGGCGGCCTACGCCCCCGACGCGGCGTTTCCGGACGCCGTTCGCCCGGGCGACGTGACGCTGACGAATCTGCTGACCCACACCTCGGGCATGGACAACGGCCCGATCGTCTACCGCTCCGCTTTCACCGGTCAGCACACGCCGGAGATTCTCTGGGATCTCTTGTCGGCGAGCGTGGTCAACGAGGACGCGCCGCTGGGCGCGTTCGACTACACCAACGTCGGCTACAACATTCTCACCGTCCTCACCGACCGCGCGCGCGGCGAGCGGTGGCAGGATCTGATCGCACGCGAAGTTTTCGAACCCGCCGGCATGACCCACGCGACCGCCTACATGTCGAAGGCCGAACGCGAGGGCTGGTCGCTGGCGAAGCCGCATTTCACCGTGCTCGAAGGCGGCCCGGTGCGAATCTCATTGATGAAGACCGACGCGACGATGCAGTCGGCGGGCGGCGCGGTGATGAGCGCCAACGACGCGCTGCGCTGGCTCGACCTTCTGATCCACGACGGCGAACTTGACGGCGAACAGGTGATCCCGGCGGACGTGGTCCGCGCCACCCGCGAACGGCTGGCGGTCGTCGACGGATCGTTCGGCGACTACGGCCGCGAGCACTACGGGCTTGGCTGGTACATCGGGCCCTACCGGGACGAGTTGATGGTGCACCATTTCGGCGGCTTCGCCGGCTTCCGCGCCCACGTCTCCTATCTGCCCGAAAAGCAGATCGGCGTCGCCGCGTTCGTCAACGACAGCTCGGCCGCGTTCGAACTCGTCGACGTCGTCGCCAACTACGCCTACGACCGGCTCGCCGGCTATCCGGACGCCGAAGAGCGCGGCCGCGACGGCGTTCAGCGGCTTGTGGAGCGGCGCGACCAGGGCCTCGAACGCGTGGCCGCCGACATCGCCGCACGCGGCGCGCGCGAATGGACCCTGACCCGTCCGCGCGCCGCCTACGCCGGAACCTACGACAGCGAGCTTTTGGGCACGCTGGTGATCTCGCTCGACGGCGACGACATTTACGCCGAGCTCGGCAATCTGAGTTCGATCGCCCAACCGTTCACGGAGCCGGACACGATTCGCACCGAGCTGGTGCCGTTCAGCGGCAACGTCATCGGATTCGAGGTCGCCGACGACGGGACTGTCGCCGCGGCGATCGTGCAGGGCATTCGATTCGAGAGGCGGTGAGGCGCACGCGCGCGGGGATCAGCCCGCGCGCGCTTCGTTGACCTGGATGTCGTGCTCGCGGACTTTCCGGTACAGCGTCGAGCGGCCGATGCCGAGCCGGCGGGCGACTTCCGACATGTGGCCGGAGTAGGTCGCGATCGCGAACTGGATCAGGTCGCGCTCGATCTCTTCGAGTTTGCGCAGGTGCCCGCGCGGGTCGAAAATTTCGACCGGGCCCGAGGCCGCCGACACGACCTGCGTCGCGCTCTTGGCGGCGGCCGCCGCGGCCGGCGCGTCGTCGGCGACGTAGAGCGCCGGATCGACGCCGGCGATCTGCGGAAAATCAAGCGGCTGCAGATGATCGCTTTCGCACAAGACGACGGCGCGGAACACGGCGTTCTCGAGCTGGCGCACGTTGCCCGGCCATTCGTGGTCCTGCAGCATGTGCATCGTCGCCGGCGACGCGCCTTTGACGTCGCGGCCTTCCTGCGTGTTGAAGCGCTTGATGAAGTGTTCGACCAGCGCCGGCACGTCCTCTTTGCGCTCGCGCAGGGGCGGGGCTTCGATCGGAAACACGTTGAGACGGTAGAACAAGTCTTCGCGGAAGCCGCCGTCTTTGACCTGTTCGGCGAGGTCGCGGTTGGTGGCGGAGACGATGCGCACGTCGACCTTGACCGGCCGCTTGGCG
>JAJFFL010000308.1 GCA_021776705.1 Alphaproteobacteria bacterium | reverse complement strand
CGCCGCCGTCGCGGCCGACGGGGATGCGTTCGACCTCGGCCGGCGCGGCGGCCGCGGCTTCGAGCACCGCCGGGTGCTCGATCGCCGACACCAGGAGCCGGCGGCTGCCGGCGGCGACGGCCGAGGACAGGGCGAGGTTGTCCGCCTCGGTGCCGCTGGAGGTGAAGACGACGCTTTCGGCGCTGACGGCGCAGGCGGAGTTGCGAGCGCACAGCGCGCCGGCAAGGACGCCGCGAGCGCCCTCGACGAGACGCATAGACGCCCGCCCTATCCCGTGCACCGACGACGGGTTGCCCCCGGTTCGGAGCGCCTCCACGACCGCCGCTTCGGCTTGCGGCCGGATCGGCGAGGTGGCGTTGTGGTCGAGCCGGATCGTCATTCCGCCGCCGTCGCCGCGATCCGCGCCGTCGGCCGCGCCGCCGCGCCGAGCACCCGCTTGGCGACCACGTCGCCGAGGCTGACGCCGCTCAGAAACAGAAAGATGTGGCGGCCGAGCTCGTCCCACAGGTCGTGGGTCAGGCAGCGTTCGCCGCCGGCCTGGCAGCCCTTGCCGATCAGGCCTTCGCAGCGCGTCGCCCGGATCGGTTCGTCGACGGCGAGAATGATGTCGGCGATGCGGGTGTCGTCGGCGCTCTTGGCCAAACGGTAGCCGCCGCCCGGCCCGCGGACGCTGTTGACCAGCCCGGCGCGGCGCAGCTTCGCGAACAGCTGCTCCAAGTAGGACTGCGAGATCGCCTGGCGCGAGGCGATGTCGGCCAAGGTCACGGGCCCGTCGGTCGGCTGGCCGGCGAGGTCCGCCATGGCCATGACCGCGTAGCGGCCGCGCGAGGAAAGCTTCATGGGTTCACTCCCGGCTCGCGAAATCGAGGCGCTGTGTGCTACACACCGCCGCCAAGCGCGTCGTTCGGCGCGGCCGCACACTCTGGATGTAGAAAAACCAAGCCTCACGATCAAGTATTATAGACGCGAAAGTCGAGCTTTCGGTGCGATGATTCCGCGCACCGGCGGCCTATCTCCCAGGCCTCGCCTCGGCTATTGCGACCCCGAAACGCCTCAAGGAGCACGCATTCATGCCTGACGTGATCTTCGTCGGCCCCGAGGGCCGGCTCGAAGGCCGCTACCACCCCGGCGACGACGAATTGGCCCCGATCGCCCTGATCCTGCACGCCCACCCCAAAGGCGGCGGCTCGATGAACGACCCGGTGGTGCTGTCGCAGTTCGACATGTTCCGGGCCCGCCGGTTCGCCGTCCTGCGCTTCAACTTCCGCGGCGTCGGCCGCAGCCAGGGCGTTTACGACCAGGGAGTCGGCGAACTTTCGGACGCCGCCGCGGCCCTCGACTGGGTCCAGAGCTTCAACGCCAATGCGCCGTTCTGCTGGGTGTCGGGCTACTCGTTCGGGGCCTGGATCGGCATGCAGCTGCTGATGCGGCGTCCCGAAATCCGCGGCTTCACCTCGATCGCGCCGCCGATGAATCTCTACGACTTTTCGTTCCTCGCGCCGTGCCCGGCCTCGGGCCTGGTGATCTCGGGCTCCAACGACCAGGTGGTGCCGCCGGACGACATCGAGCGCGTGGCCTCGAAGATCCGGACCCAGAAAGAGATCATCATCGAGCGCCAGATCATTCCGGGCGCGAACCACTTCTTCACCGACAAGGTGGAGGAGCTCGAGGACCGCAGCGCCAAGTACCTCGACACCCGGCTGGCGATCATTCGCTCGGAACTGGTCTAGACGGCGGCGATCCGAGGCGGTTCCCGGAGACCGGGACGACGGCCGGTTCCGGCACCGCGACCGCCGGCTTGGGGCCCGCCCGCCTCGGCGTTCGTTGTCGCGGCTTTCGGCGGCTTCCGGGGGCTGCTAAAAACCGCCGCCGCCCAAGCCCCGGAGACTCGCCGACATGCCGCACGCCTCCGCCTTCGTCCGCACCCTCGTCGAGCGCGGCTACCTGTATCAGGCGACGGATCTTGCGGCGCTGGACGAGGCCGCGTCCGGGCCCGAGCCGCTGGTCGGCTACATCGGCTTCGACTGCACCGCGCCGAGCCTGCACGCGGGCTCGATGGTTCAGATCATGATGTTGCGCCGATTTCAGCAGGCCGGCGGCAAGCCGATCGTGCTCATCGGCGGCGGCACCACCAAAATCGGCGACCCGTCCGACAAGGACAAGGCGCGCCCGGTTCTGGACGCCGCGACGATCGAAGCCAACAAGATCGGCATCCGGCGCGCCTTCGAGCGTTTCCTGACGTTCGGCGACGGGCCGACCGACGCGCTCATGCTCGACAACGCCGACTGGCTGGACACCCTCGGCTACATCGGTTTCCTGCGCGACTACGGCCGGCACTTCACGATCAACAAGATGGTTCAACTGGAGAGCGTCAAGCGCCGCCTCGACCGCGAGCAGCCGCTGACGTTTCTCGAATTCAACTACATGTTGCTGCAAGCTTACGACTTCCTCGAGTTGAACCGCCGCGCCGGCTGCCGCCTGCAAATGGGCGGTTCGGATCAATGGGGCAACATCGTCAACGGCGTCGATCTCGTGCGCCGGGTGGAAGGCGCGGAGGTGTTCGGGTTCACCACGCCGCTGTTGACGACGGCGTCCGGGGCCAAGATGGGCAAGACCGCGGACGGCGCGGTGTGGCTCGACGGCGGCCTGCTGAGTCCGTACGAATTCTGGCAGTATTGGCGCAACGCCGAAGACGCCGACGTCGGCAAATTCCTGCGCTTGTTCACGGATCTGCCGCTCGACGAGATCGCCGCCCTGGAAGGCCTCGGCGGGGCCGAGATCAACGACGCCAAGGTGCGGCTCGCTAACGAGGTCACCGCCTTGTTGCACGGCGCCGACGCCGCTCAGGCCGCCGAGAAGACGGCGAAGGACACCTTCTCCGGCGGCGCCGGGGCCGACCTGCCGACCTTGGAGACGCCGCGGGCCCGATTTGAAACCGACGGCGGCGTCCTCGTCGGCGACCTGTTCGTCGAATCCGGCTTGGTCGCGTCGAAGGGCGAAGCCAAGCGGCACATCGCGGCCGGGGCCTTGAAAATCAACGACGCGCCCGTGGACGACGTGCAGCGGCGCGTCGGCGTCGCCGACCTGGACGCCGGCGGCCAAGTGAAGCTGTCGGTGGGAAAAAAGAAGCACGCCGTCGCGCGCGCGGTCTAGTTCGACGCCGACTCATCATCGCCCGGCTTGGCGGCCGGCACGGCCGGCGGCGCGGTGGCGGAGCCTTCAAACATCCGGCGCAAGACACCCGGCGCCAGTGCCGACAACGGATTCACCACCACCCGGGTTTCCTTGAACGGTCCTTCGATGGTGTAGGTCAGAGCAAAGACGCCTTCGCCCTTGCGCGACACCAGCAGGTCGCCGAGCACCGGCACCGCGCCCAACGCGGAATTGACGCTGTAGGCCGGGACCAGAACGCCGTCGAGATCCGCTTCGCCCCTGCTGAGAATCAAGTCTCCCGAAACGGTGATGCCGAGCGCGGACCCGGCCGCGCGCGCCTCGTCGAGACGAATGACCCCGTCGGTGACGGTCATCGGCGCGGTCAGAGTGTCGAACGCGATTCCGGTGCCCGATAGCGTGTCGGCGAGTCCGCGCAGCGAGGCGAGAGACAACACCTGCGCCAGCGGCGGCACGCCGACCAGCTTGAAATTGTTCACCGCGACCACCGCCGAGGCGCCTTGCGACTTCGGCGCGTCCAGCGGCGGCAACACGGCGTCGATGTCGACGACCCCGCCTTGGACCAGCTTGACGCCGAACAGGATTTCGACGAGGTCGCCGGCGTCAGGCGCGGAGGCGGTCAAATTGCGGGCGCCGAGCTCCGAGCCGGGATCCGGCGTGATCGCCGCCACGATGCGTCCCTTGCCATACTCGGCGCCGAACGAGAACGCCCGCATGCGCGCGCCGTCGTGGTCGAGATTCAGGTCGATGTCCCGCAAGGTCACGGTGTCGGTGAGCAAGGCGCGGTCCAACCGGGCCGTCACCCGCATCGCGGCGCCGATGTCGCCGCCGCCGGCGCCCATGCCGCGCACAGCTTGGGCGACGACGCCACGGGCGTCCAAGGTCGAGCCGACGATGTCGAGCACGAGCCCGTTGTCCTCATCGCGCCGCAACGACACGGCCGCGTCGACGACCCCGTCGACGCGCAATTGCGAAAAGTCGGCATCCTCCAAGCGTCCGGTCGGCCCCAACGTCGCGGCGCCTTTCAGGTCGACGCTGTCGGCCTCCACGCGGGCGTTCGAAAACACGTAGCCGCCGTCCGCTCGGCGCGTCAGATCGAAACGGGCGGTCGCCGGCTCCCCGATTGGTTTGCGCCAGCCGGATCCGGGAACCGTCAGCTGCGCACCGGCCAAATCGGCCACGACGTTTGCGGACGCGACTTCAAGCCCCTCCCCGACCGTCGTGACATTCAGATCGGCTTCGCCCGACAAGAACAACCGCGACGGCACCCCGAGGCCGTCCAATACCTTGGGATCGACACGGGCCGAAATTTCAAATCGGGTCGACGGCTTGGTGTCGTCGCCGAACGTTTCGCGCCAGGTCATCTTCGCCGGCGCCGGACCGAGGCGGCCGCTTCCCGTCGCCGTCAGCCCCTCGGTGTTGGCCGTGACGCGGACGTCGGCGTCGGTGACGTCGAGGCCTTCGATCGCGGACGGCGAACTGACGCCGGTGAAATCGCCAGAGACTTCAAAGCCGAAGTCTTCCGGCGGCACCTCGACGTACATCGGCCGCGTGACTTCGAACGAGATCACGCCGGAGCCGTCAAAGTCGCTCGGCGAGACGCCGTACTTCGACGGGAACTGCAGCGGCGGCTCGTCGATGAACGCGATCACGTTGCGCGCCGGGCCGCGCGCCTTGCCGCCGATCCGCGCCAGCGCGCCTTTCGGCTTGAGACGCGGAATCTCAACGTAGCCGGAGTCCAGGCTCATGCCGGCCATGGAGCCGCTGGTGAGTTCCAGGGAAAACGAATTGCCGCGCAGCTCGCCGCGGCCTTTTCCGTTCTTCAACGGCGACATCGTGGAGATGAACGCCACCTCGGCGTCGTCGAACGCGAACGTCAGCGACATGCGATCGTCGTCGAGTCTCTGTTCAATCAACGCTTCAGCGGGCACATCCAATCGCAGCTGCGCGTCGGAGACGCGCCCGCTTTTGATCGCCTCCACGAGATAATCGCGGGCCCCGTCGGCAAGTTCGACCGGCCAGAAATCCAAAACGTCGCGATAGCCGGCGACGCCTGTGATCGGGCCCGACAGGCGAACCGCCGGCAAGAACCCGGC
>JAJFFL010000307.1 GCA_021776705.1 Alphaproteobacteria bacterium | reverse complement strand
GACGACGGCGCGCACGAGATCGCGCGCCGCGCCCGCGGCACGCCGCGTGTCGCCGGACGGCTGCTGCGCCGGGTGCGGGACTTCGCCGAGAACGACGGCGTCAAGACCATCGACGCCAAGGCCGCCGACGCCGCGTTGAAGCGGCTCGAGGTCGATCACATCGGCCTCGACTCCCAAGACCGGCGCTACCTCAAAGCCCTGACCGAGTACTTCGGCGGCGGTCCGGTCGGTCTCGACACCATGACCGCGTCGCTGGCCGAGGCGCGCGACGCGCTGGAGGAGGTGGTCGAGCCGTTCTTGATCCAGCAGGGGTTCATTCAACGCACCCCGCGCGGCCGCATGGCGACGCTGCGCGCCTACGAGCACATCGGGCTGACGGCGCCGAAAGACCTGGGCCGCGCCCGTGATCTGTTCACCGGCGAGGACGACTCCTAGCTCACTCCGCCGGTTCCCGGACCGCGGTCATGGGCGCCGCGGCGCGGATGTCGTCGCCGACGTGGTCTTCGAACTTGGCGAAGTTGTCGACGAACATGGCGGCGAGCTTGGCGGCCTGAGCGTCGTAGGCCGCCGTGTCGGCCCAGGTGCCGCGGGGATCGAGGATCGCCGCGTCGACGCCGGGCACGGCGGTCGGCACGTCGAATCCGAAGTTCGAGTCGCGGCGGAATTCGGCGGTCTTCAAGGAGCCGTCGAGGGCGGCGTTGAGCAGCGCGCGGGTGGCGGCGATCGGCATTCGCCGGCCGACGCCGTGGGCGCCGCCGGTCCAGCCGGTGTTGACCAGCCAGCAATCCACCCCGGCGGCGGCGATGCGCTCGCGCAGAAGCTCGCCGTAAACCGACGGGTGGCGGGGCATGAACGGCGCGCCGAAGCAGGTTGAAAAGGTCGCCGTCGGTTCGGTGACGCCTTTCTCCGTGCCCGCGACCTTCGCGGTGTAGCCGGACAGGAAGTGATACATCGCCTGTTCCGGCGTCAGCTTGGCGATCGGCGGCATGACGCCGAACGCGTCGCAGGTCAGCATGACGACGTTCTTGGGCTGGCCGCAGCGGCCGGTCGCCGAGGCGTTGGGGATCGCCGACAGGGGATAGGCGCCGCGCGAGTTCTCCGCGAGCGATGCGTCGTCGAGATCGAGTTCGCGGGTGACCGGATCCATGACGACGTTTTCGAGCACCGTTCCCCACATCTTCGTGGTCGCGTGGATCTCAGGTTCGGCCTCGGCCGACAGCCGAATCATCTTGGCGTAGCAGCCGCCTTCGAAATTGAACAAGCCGTCGTCGGACCAGCCGTGCTCGTCGTCGCCGATGAGCGTGCGGGCGGGGTCCGCGGACAGCGTCGTCTTGCCGGTGCCGGAAAGGCCGAAGAACACCGCCGCGTCGTTTCTCGCGCCGACGTTCACCGAGCAATGCATCGGCAGAACGCCTTTCGCCGGCAGCAGGAAGTTGAGGATCGTGAACACCGATTTTTTGGTTTCGCCGGCGTAGGACGTGCCGCCGATCAGCACCAGCCGTTCGGCGAAGTTGACCGCGATCACCGTCTCCGAGCGGCAGCCGTGGCGCGCCGGGTCGGCTTTGAAGCTCGGAAGATTGACGATCGTGAAGCGCGGATCGAACGCTTTCCGCTCGGCGTCGTCAGGCACGCGCAGGAGATGCCGGATGAACAGATTGTGCCAGGCCAGCTCGGTGACGACGCGGACCGGCAAGCGGTGCGTCGGGTCGGCGCCGCCGAACAGGTCTTGAACGAACAGCTCCTTGCCGGCCATGTGCGCCTTCATGTCGTTCCAGAGAACGGCGAAAGCGGCGGGGTCGAGGGCGGCGTTGTTGTCCCACCACACCGCGGCGTCGGATTCTTCGTCGCGGACGGTGAACTTGTCCTTGGCCGAGCGGCCGGTGTGCTGGCCGGTCTTGACCACCAGCGGGCCGCCGTTGGCGATTTCTCCCTCGCCGCGCCGCACCGCCTCTTGGTAAAGCACGGCCTCGCCGAGGTTGCACCGGGCCTGCGCGCCGACGACGCCCAGATACGCCAAATCGATCCGCTGATCGGTCATCGCGCGTTTCCTCCCACGCCGGCGCTTGTGAGTCGCGCCGTGCGAATGACGACTGATCCCAGGCTCTTAGCAATTCGGACGGGGAAGGGAACCCCGAAGGCGCTTTTCATGTGCGCAAGGGCGGCGCCTCCCGGCTCTCCGGCGCGGCCGTTCGCGTGACCGGCGGCCGCGCGTCGAATTGTGCAAAAAGGCCCGGTTTGCAACAATTTGCGCAACCACGCCGGCGGCGCGGACGGGTCCGAGATCGGCCGGCCGATGAACCGCTCGCGGCGGTTTCGCGTACAACGACATCGGACACCGGGAGCTCGCCATGACCCGCATCACGCGCCGCGCGTTCGCGGCGGCGCCCTTAGCCTTCGCAGCCTCGGGCTGCACCACCGTCGGGGTCGTCAACGCGCTGGTCCCCAACGACCGCGGTTCGCGCCGCGTCGTGGTCGGGGCCGCCTACGGCGACCACCCGCGTCAGAGGCTGGACCTCTATGCGCCGCGCGACGGCGCCGGGCCGCGCCCGAGCGTGATGTTCATCTACGGCGGCTCCTGGAATTCGGGCCGGCGCGCCGACTACGCCTTCGTCGGGCACGCCCTGGCCTCGCAGGGCTTCGTCGTCGCGATCGCCGACTACCGTCTGGTCCCGGAGGTGCGCTACCCGGTGTTTCTCGACGACGGCGCCGCCGCCGCGGCGTGGCTGCGCGACAACATCGCGGCCCACGGCGGCGACCCGGCGGGCCTGGCGCTGGTCGGCCATTCCGCCGGCGCCTACAACGCCGCCATGCTCGCCCTCGACCCGACGCTTCTGACCGCCGCCGGTCTGCCGCCGGACTTCGTCACCGCGTGCGTCGGACTTTCCGGGCCCTACGACTTCCTGCCGCTCGACGCCGACGCCACGCGTGAGGCCTTCGCCGGCGTCGCGGACCTGCCGTCGACGCAGCCGATCGCCCACGCTCGGCCCGACGCGCCGCCGTTCTTTCTCGCCACCGGCGCCGACGACACGCTGGTTTATCCCCGCAACACCCGCGCTCTCGCGGCGGCGTTGCGCGATCAGGGCGCGGCTGTGACCGAAAAGACATACCCAGGCCTGGGCCACCCCGGGACGCTGCTCGCGCTCAGCCGCCCGTTGCGCGGCAAGGCCGAGGTTCTCAGCGATGTCGCCGGTTTCCTGCGGGCCGAGACCGTCGACAGGCCGACCGCGCGCGGCTAACACCTCGCGGCATGTCCGTTTCGCCTGAATCCGGCCGCTTCGACGACGGCGCGCACCGTCTGCCGGTGCGCATCTACTACGAGGACACGGACTTCTCCGGGGTCGTCTATCACGCCCGATACCTGCATTTTCTGGAACGCGGCCGGACTGAATTCCTGCGCGCGGCGGGGCTCGGCCACGCCGAACTCTGGGACCGGGACGAACCTTTGGCTTTCGCGGTGCGGCGGATGACGCTCGATTTCGCCGCCGCGGCTCGCATCGACGACGTTTTGACGGTGACGACGCGGTTCAGAAAGTTGAAAGGCGCCCGGTTGCATATCGGGCAAAACATCAGCCGCCATCAGGACGTCCTGGTGGCGGCGGAAGTCGAAGTCGCCTGCCTGTCGCCGGACGGCCGCCCACGCCGCGCGCCGCCGGAACTCAAGGCTGCGTTGGAGCCGAGGTTGTCCCCGTCCACGTCCTGAAATCGTCATAATCGGGCCCCAAGCGGAACGCTGCGGCCGGTGCGTGGGGCGGGCGGTCGGACGTCGTGACATAGCAAGGGTTGAATCGATGGAGTCCATTCCGCTCGACGTCGCCG
>JAJFFL010000306.1 GCA_021776705.1 Alphaproteobacteria bacterium | reverse complement strand
GGTCTTCGACTGGAAGCCGTGGGACAAGACCACGCTGCTGCTTAAGGACTTCTCCGACTACGGCAACGCGGCGGCGCGGGCGTCGCCGAACAACGCGGTGTTGATCGATGTCGCGCCGCTGAGCCTCGCGTACGAAACCTTCAGCCCGGGCGAGCGTTTCTACACCTTGACCAACCATGAGTTGACGCACGTCGCCTTGATGGACGTGTGGAACGAGCGCGACGCCCGATGGCGGCGGCTCTTCCGCGGCAAGCCGATGCCGGAGCAGGATCATCCGGAGTCGATCCTCTACAACTACCTCGCCACGCCGCGCGTGAACGTGCCGCGCTGGTACTTGGAAGGCAGCGCCGTCTTCATGGAGACGTGGATGGCCGGCGGCTACGGCCGCGCCATGGGCGCTTACGACGAAATGGCGTTTCGGGCGATGGTGCGCGACGACGCCCGCTTCTATTCGCCGGTCGGCCTCGAATCCGAGGGCACCCACGTCGACTTCCAGGTCGGCGTCAACGACTACCTCTACGGCGCCCGGTTCATGAGCTACCTGGCGCTCACCCGGTCGCCGGAAAAGCTGCTCGAATGGTTGCGGCGCGACGAAGACAGCGCCGCCTACTACGCGACCCACTTCACGCGCGTGTTCGGCCAACCCCTGAACCAGGTCTGGAACGAATGGATCGCCTGGGAGGGCGATTTTCAGCGCGACAATCTTTCGGCCGTCGACGCCTTGCCGTTGACCCCGGTGGAGCCGCTGTCGGCGCGCGGCCTGGGCTCGGCGTCGCGGTCGTTCGTCGACTCGCGCAGCGGCGAGTTGATCGGCGCGTTTCGCTACCCGGGCGTGATCGCGCACGTCGGGGCTTTGTCGCCGGACACCGGCAAGACGCGGCGGCTCGCCGACATCAAGGGGTCGATGCTGTACCGCGTCACCTCGCTCGCCTACGACGACGAGACCCGCTCCGCCTGGTACACGACCGACAATTACGCCTACCGCGACGTGGTCGAAATCGACGTCGCCTCGGGGCGCAAGCGCATGGTCCTGCGCGACAAGCGGATCGGGGATCTCGCCTTCAATCCCGCCGATCGTTCGCTGTGGGGGCTGCGCCATCTCAACGGCCTCGTCACCCTCGTCCGCATGCCCGCGCCGCACGAGAGCTTCAACCGCGTCCACACGTTCGACTTCGGGACCACCGTGTTCGACCTCGACGTTTCGCCCGACGGCAAGCTGTTGTCGGCGTCCGTCAGCGCGATCGACGGCAGCCAGTCGGTGCAGGTGTTTTTGCTCCAGGATCTGATCGACGGCGGCGCCGATCCCATCGCCCGCTTCGACATCGAAGGCGCGGCGCCCGAGGGTTTCGTGTTCTCGCCGGACGGGCGCTATCTCTTCGGCAGCTCGTACTATTCCGGCGTCTCCAACATTTTCCGCTACGAACTCGCCACCGGCGACCTCGTGGCCGTCACCAACACCGACGGCGGCTTCTTCCGGCCGATCCCGCAAAGCGACGGGTCGCTGGTCGTGTTCGAGTACGCCGGCGACGGCTTCCGCCCGGTCCGGGTGCGGCCGACGCCGATCACGCTCGAAGCCCTGCCTCCGATCCGGTTCCTCGGCAACGAAATCGTCAAGGCGCATCCGGTCGTGACGACGTGGGGCGCGGGTTCGCCGTCGCGCGTGCCGCTCGACGACATGATCACCGACCGCGGCAAGTACCTGCCCCGCGAAGAGATGCGCCTCGCCGCCGCCTACCCCGTCATCGAGGGTTACCGGGGCCGCGCCACCGCCGGCTATCACGCCGTGATCGAGGACCCTTTGCAGTTCCGCCGCCTGCGCGGGACCGTCTCCTATTCACAAAGCCAGTCGCTCGAAGACCAGGACTGGCACCTCGACCTCGAATACCAAACGCTGCGGTGGAATCTTCGTTTTCGGCACAACGACGCCGACTTCTACGATTTGTTCGGACCCACCGAACGATCGCGCAAGGGCGACGTGGTGAGCGTCGGCTATCGGCGTTCCGTGATCTACGACCCGCCGCGAAAGCTCGAAGTCACCGTGGACGCGGCCCACCACACCGGGCTCGACACGTTGCCCGACGCCCAGGCGGTCGACGCGCAGTTCGACACGTTGACCACCGTCTCCGCCGGGTTGGCCTACACCAACACGACCCGGTCGTTGGGCGCGGTCGATCATGAGAAGGGCATGCGCTGGACGCTTGACGTCGGCGCCGACCGCGCCAACGACGAGATCTTCCCGCACGTGCAGGCCGGCGTCGACGTCGGCGCGCCGCTCCCGGTGAACAACACGTCCGCCTGGCTCTACACCGCCGTCGGAACCACCGGCGGAGACCCCGACAGCCCGCTCGGAAGCAACTACATCGGCGGTTTCGGCAACAATTTCGTCGACGACCGGGAAGTCAAACGCTACCGCGAAGCCCAGAGCTTTCCGGGCTTCGAGATCAACGAGATCGAGGCCCGCTCGTTCGCCAAGGCGGTCGGCGAAATCAATTTGCCGCCGGTTCGATTCCGCGACGTCGGAACGCCCAGCCTGTACCTGAGCTCGGCGCGGACCGCCCTATTCGCCGGGGTGTTGGCGACGGAAACGGCGAGCGGAACTTCGCGGACGTATCAATCCGTCGGCGCGCAAGTGGACTTCAACTTCACCGCGGCGCTACGTTTGCCCATGGTGTTGTCGCTGGGCTACGCCGAAGGCTTTGAGGACGGGGATCACCGGGGCGGCGAAGTCATGCTGTCCCTTAAGATCATGTGATGGATTACGATTTCTTGTTGAAGGCGCTGACGGCCGGGGCGCCCGTCCTCGTCGTGCTGTTCGTGTTCGACCGGTTGGACGTCTTCAATCTCATCACCTTCCGGATGATCGCGCTGTTGGCGGCGATCGGCGGCGGCGTCGCCGCGGCTCTCGCGCTGCTGGTCAACTGGCCGGTGATGGAGGGCTTTCCGATCGGCGTCGGCGCGCACACACGCTATATCGCGCCGGTCTATGAGGAGCTGCTCAAGGCCTTGCCCATCGTGGCGCTGTTTCGCGGCAACCGCATCGGCTTCAAGCTCGACGCCGGAATCGCGGGCTTCGCCGTCGGGGCGGGGTTCTCGATGGTGGAGAACGCCTGGTACCTCTTCACCCTCAGCGACGCCAACATCTCGGCGTGGCTGGTGCGCGGGTTCGGCACCGCGATCATGCACGGCGGCGCGACCGCCCTGTTCGCCGTCGTCTCTCACGAAATGACCGAACGTCAGGCCGAAACCGACGCGGCGCGATATCGCTTCAACCCGGCCCTGTTTCTGCCCGGCTTCGCCTTGGCCGTCGTCACGCATGCGGCGTTCAACCATTTCCCGAGACAGCCCGGCGCGATCATGGTGGCGACGCTGCTTTTGACCCCGGTGGTCCTGTATTTTGTGTTCGCGCGCAACGAGTCCGCCGTGAAGCGCTGGCTGGCGTCGGACCAGGCGGCGCACCGGGAGGCGCTCGACGACATTCGCACCGGGCGCTTCGCCGCCAGCCCGCCCGGCCGCACGCTGGCCGCGCTCGCGGACCGATTCCGCCACGTCGGCGCCGACGACGTGTTCGCTTACGTCGAGCTCAAGACGGAGCTGGTGCTGCGGGCCGAGGAGCTGATTCACGCGGCGTTCGACGGCGCGCCGCCGGCCGAGGTCGCC
>JAJFFL010000305.1 GCA_021776705.1 Alphaproteobacteria bacterium | reverse complement strand
CATGACCGCGACCACGGTGGGAACCGCCTGGCTTGAAGACGCCGCGGAATCGATCCGCGCCCGCTGGCCCGCCGCCGGCCGTCCCGAACTTCAGCTTTGCGCCTGGCGCGACGCGTTTCCCGACGACGACGCCTTTTCGCTGGTGCGCTTCCGCGTCGGCGTCAATTCGGTCTGCCTCGCCGGCCGCGATCTGTCGCGCCTGGTCGCGCCGCAGCGCCTGTCGGTGGCGGCGGCCAACGCCTGGCTGGTCCAGACCCGCGAACGCCTTTCCGACACCGCCGGCGCCGTGCACCTGGCGTCGACCCCGGAGCAGGTCCGCCGCGAGGCGCGGCTGATCGGCCGGTTCCTGCTGTCGGCCGGTTTCGCGTTGGTCATGCCGCACGAAGGTGTCTACACGGAAGATCCGGATCTGCAGCGCGCCTTCATCGCCCTCAATTTCCCCGAACGCGCCGACGACGCGGCCGCCGCGCTGCGGCTGGTCACCGAACCGACGTCGTCGCCGAACGAGGTCATGGACCTGCTCGAGGGCTACGGACGCTGGTTCACCGGCGAAAGCGACAGTTGGCTCGACCGCCACAATCCGCAGCGGCTTTTGTCGTTGCCGGCCTAGGCGGCGCGGCCCGGCTTGTTCCCCGGACAAGCGCCCGCTTGCCCCCCTCGATTCGCCGCTCCGCCGGCTCGCAAAACCGTCCGCGCCGCTTACGGTCCGCTCCGCGCCGCCAGCATCCGCTGCAGCACCCCGTCGCGGTCGATGACGGCGTGCTTGAGCGCCCCGAGAATGTGCAGACCGACGAGGCCCATGATCGCGAACGCGGTGTACTCGTGGACCTCCTCGAGGAGTTCGTGAAGGTCGTGATTCTCCGCCAGCGGACTCGGAATCGCGAACCAGTTGAACACCTCGATGGCGCGGCCGCCGGTCCACATCGACAGCGGGCCGGTGATCAGCTGCGCCGCGATCAGCGCCAGCAGCAGCCGCGGCGTCCAGACCGCCAGCAACTTCAGCGCGGCGTGCTGGTCCGGCGTCGGCGGGACGTCGCGGTTGAGGCCGCGCCAGACGATCCGGGCCAACAGGATCGCGTACACCGACATGGCGACGGAGACGTGCAGCGCGACGGCGGCGCGTTTGGCGTCGCGGTCGCCGGCGGTCAGAATCAACAGCCCCAGCACGATCAGCGTCAGCACCGAGATGGCGCCCAGCCAATGGAGGAGTACCGACGGCCATGCGTAGCCGTCCTTGTTGTCGCGCATGCTCATCGCCGCCGCCTTTCGTGAAAACTGAACCATCCGCAACGACGCATACCCGAAACCGCGGCCAGGCGGCAAACGCCGCCGCGTTGCGTCACTCGCCGTCGACGGCGCAGACCGCGACCTTGGCCTCGCACCCGGGCCCGTAGCGGCGGCAGTGGGCGACGGAGGCCGACTCGGCCTCGGCGCGGGTCGGCCGCGCGGACCAGCCCCAGGCCGCCGACTCGCCGGAGCGGGCGTAGGCGAAACAAGCGTCGAAGGCGGTGACGACCCGGCAGCCGCGCCCGTGGCGGCCGCACTCGGCGACGGCGCGGCGGCGCGCCACGCTCTCGTCGTCGTAGCCGCGCGCCCAGCCGAAAGCCGAGCCCCGCCCGAGGGCGAAAGCGCCCCACAGGCGGGCGCCGCCGGCGGCGGCCGGCGCGGCGACGATGCCGCAATCGGGGTAGAGCGCGTCGCGGCCGGCGAAGTCGTCGTGGGTCAGGCCGCGCCGCCACGGGTCGTCGCCGGACCAGCGGCTGTTGGCGACCGCGAAACGTTCCGTCTTCGACGAGGCGCGCAGCTTCGCCAGCGGCGCGCCGCACCCGACCTCGATCCGATTGCCGGGATCGAAGTCGAGGTCGAGGTTGCGGTCGGCGTTCTCGTCCGGGTGGTCGAGGCCGACGACGTGCGCGAATTCGTGCAGCACGACGGACGGAAAATGCATGCACCCGTTCCGCGCGTTGGCGACGTCCATGTAGAAGCACTGGCCGGCGTTGAACCGCACGTCGACGGCGGTGATCGAGCCGACCGACGCGACGTGGCGCGACCCGTCGGCGCCGCGCGGCTTCACGCCGGCGACGTAGAACGGCGTCGTGTCGGCGGCGACGCGTTTCTTGGTCCCGTGGGCGGCGGCGAAGTCGCCCTCTTTGACGGCGAAGAAATCGACTTCCGCGCCATGGCCGTCCCAGGGTTCAAGGCGCGGCGCCAGAACCGGGGTGATGTTTCGGGTGACGTTGACGAAGCGCAGACCGGGGTGGCCGGCCGACCACCGCCGCCCCGCTTCGTCGATGACGGCCATGATGTCGGCGCAGCCGACGTCGTCGATGAAGGTCAGTTCGACGCAGACGCCGGCGTCGACGGCGTATTCAAGGCCGCCGCCGAGACCGCGCTCGCCGCCGTCGACGAGCGCCGCGTCGGTGCGGCTCCAGCGCGCGGCGCGCACGAACGCCTCCTCGGCCGTCACCCCGGGTTCGGGCGCGCCGGTTCCGGGCACGAAGGCGAAGGCCGGCCCGGCGGCGGCGAGACCCGCCGCGACGGCGACCGCGCGCACGCTCACGTCCCGCTCTCCCGTTCAAGAATGCGGAGCGTGAATCCGAACTCGTTGCGGGCGTCGGCGCCCTGGGTGATCCGGTCGACCTCGATCCAGTCGCGTTCGACGAAACGCGGAAACACGGCATCGCCGTCGACCACGGCGTCGACTTCGGTGACGTACAGGCGGTCGACGGCGATGCCGTG
>JAJFFL010000304.1 GCA_021776705.1 Alphaproteobacteria bacterium | reverse complement strand
TGAAGCCCGGCTTGTCGTCGTTCTCCAGGTACAGCATCTGCGGCGCGAACGGCGCCTCCATGTGGACGCCGTCGATCTCCACCACCCGCGGCTCGCCGGCGAACAGGGAGCCGGCCACCGACCGCGTGCGGTGTTCGGTTTCGACGGTGACCCGGATCAGGCCGTCGTAGGCGCCGGCTTCGTCCTGCTTGGTTTCGGCGACCGCGATCCCGCGCGACTGCGCCACCGCCGGCGCCGACACCAGGTTCACGTCTTCAAGCGCCGGGCGCAGGACGCCGGCCAGGGCCGCGGCGGTCAGCGGCTTGACGTTGAGCGCCGCGGGGGCGCCGAGGAACGACACCTCGACCCGTTTCAGGCTGGTCTCGGCGAGCTGGCCGGCGAGCCGGCCGAGCGCTTCGGCGAGGGCCGCGAACGGGCGCAGCCGCGGCGCCTCTTCGGCGGTCACGTTCGGCATGTTGACGGCGTTCGACACCGCGCCGGAGATGAGAAAGTCCGCCATCTGTTCGGCGACCTGCACCGCGACGTTCTCCTGCGCCTCGCGCGTCGCGGCGCCGAGGTGCGGGGTGGCGACGAAGTTGGGGGCCCCGAACAACGGGTTCGCCGTCGCCGGTTCCTCCGCGAACACGTCGCACGCGGCGGCGCCGACGTGGCCGGAGTCGAGAAGCGCGCGCAGCGCCGTTTCGTCGACCAGGCCGCCGCGCGCGCAGTTGACGACGATGACGCCGGGCTTGGTCGCCTGGAGCGCGTCGGCGGACAGGATGTTGCGCGTCTTGTCGGTCAGAGGGGTGTGCAGGGAGATCGCGTCCGCGCGCGCAAGCAATTGACCCAGCTCCACTTTCTCCACTCCGAGTTCGACCGCGCGGTCGGGCCCGAGAAACGGGTCGTAGGCGATCACTTTCATCGCCAGGCCCTGGGCGCGGGTCGCGACGATCGAGCCGATGTTGCCGCAGCCGATCAGGCCGAGGGTCTTGCCGGACAGCTCGACGCCCATGAAGCGCGACTTCTCCCACTTGCCGCCTTGCGTCGAGGCGTCGGCGGCGGGGATCTGGCGCGCGGCGGCGAACAGCAGCGCGACGGCGTGTTCGGCGGTGGTGATGGAGTTGCCGAACGGCGTGTTCATCACCACCACGCCGCGCGCGGTCGCCGCCTTGACGTCGATGTTGTCGACGCCGATGCCGGCGCGGCCGATCACCTTCAGCTTCGCGCCCGCGGCGATCACGTCGGCGTCCGGCCGGCACGCCGAGCGCACGGCGAGACCGTCGTAGGCGCCGATGCGCGCGACGAGGTCTTCCTTCGACAAGCCGATCTCGCGGTCGACGTCGACGCCCGCGGCCTTGAAGACGTCGTCGGCGCGCGGGCTGAGATTGTCGGCGATCAGAACCTTAGGCATGCGAGTCTCCTGGCCGCCAGGCGGCGCGCGTGAGGCGAAACATGAAACATTCGTCGGGGTTGGAGACGGGCGCGTGCGGTCGCTCGTCCGAGGAACGAACCAGCTTGACGTCGCCCGCCACGGCGTCGCGCAGGCGCACCGGGCTCACGCCGCGGCGAGCTCCGCGACGGCGGCCGCGTGGGCCCAGTCGACCCACGGCAGCAACCGCTCCAACTCCTCGACCGGCACGGTCGCGCCGGTCCAGAAGCGCAAGCCCGGCGGCGCGGTGCGATAGGCGCCGACGTCGAAGGCGACGCCCTCGTCCTCGAGGAGGCCGGTGATCCGTTTTTGCAGCGCCGCCGCCGCCGCCGGCGACAGCGACGGGTCCTTGAACGTCAGGCAGACGCTGGTGTTGGAGCGCAACGCCGGGTCCTTGCACAAGGGCGCCGCCCAGGCCGAGGCGTCGATCCAGTCGTAGACGACCTTCGACGCCGCGTCGGCGCGCGCGTGCAGCGCCTTGAGACCGCCGATCGATTTCCCCCACGACAAGGTGTCGAGGTAGTCCTCGACGCACATCAGCGACGGGGTGTTGATCGTCGAGCCCTCGAACAGGCCTTCATCGAGCGCCCCGTTCTTGACCATCCGGAACAGCTTCGGCACCGGCCACGGCGGCGTGTGGCTCGCGAGACGTCGGGCGCCGTGTTCGGACAGGATCAGCATCCCGTGCGCGGCCTCGCCGCCCATCACCTTCTGCCAGGAATAAGTGACGACATCGAGCTTCGCCCAGTCGAGGGTCTGCGCGAACGCCGCCGACGTCGCGTCGCAGATCACGACGCCCTCGCGCGCGTCGGAGATCCAGTCGGCGTCTGGCACGCGCACCCCGGAGGTGGTGCCGTTCCAGGTGAAAACGACGTCGCGGTCGGGCCGCGCCTGGCGCACGTCCGGCAGCTCGCCGTAGGGCGCGACGTGCACCTTCAGGCCGGCGGGCTTGAGCTGGTCGACGGCGTCGACCACCCAGTCGGCGCCGAAATTCTCCCACGCGAAGACGTCGACGCCGCGGGCCCCGAGCATCGACCACATCGCCATTTCGACCGCGCCGGTGTCGGAACCGGGCACGATGGCGATGCGGTGGGTGTCGGGAACCTCCAGCACCTCGCGCGTCAGATCGATGGCGCGCTTGAGCTTGGCCTTGGCGGCCTTGGAGCGATGGCTGCGCCCGAGGGCGGCGTCCGACAGGGCGTCGTACGACCAGCCGGGACGTTTCCGGGTCGGCCCGGGGGAAAAGCGGGGATCGGCCGGGCGCATGTCCGGCTTCGGCGGCGGATTCATCGTCAACTCCCATCCTTCCAGATGAGCGAGCTCCGGTGGGAGAGCTTGGCCCGCCGCCACTGTTGTTGTGCGCCGCAGGTGAAGTCAAATGACGGTTCATCGCGCGCCGCCGCCGTGCGAGAACAGGCGCCGGCCAGCCTGGAGGCAGCATGTCCGACCCCCGCGACTTGTTCGACGTTCCCGAGGACGTCGCCTGGATCAACACCGCCTACATGGGAATCCTGCCGAAGCCGGCCGTCGCCGCATCGCGGGCGACCGCGGACCGCAAGCAGCGGCCGTGGGAGATCACGCCGGCGGTGTTTTTCGAGGAATCCGAAGCGGTGCGCGCCAAGGCGGCGCGTCTGTTCGGGGCGACGCCGGACGACATGGCGATCGTGCCGGCGGTGTCCTACGGACTCGCCGTCGCGGCCCGCAACGTGCCGGTCGGCCGCGGCGACGAAATCATCGTCCTCGACGGTCAGTTCCCGTCCAACGTCTACACATGGCGCGAACTGGCCAAGGACGGCGCCAAGCT
>JAJFFL010000303.1 GCA_021776705.1 Alphaproteobacteria bacterium | reverse complement strand
GACGCCGCCGTCGAGGACCCGCGCCAATGGCTTGAAGAGGTCGAAGGCGAGAAAGCCCTCGACACGGTTCGCGCCTGGAACGCGCGGTCGCTTGACCTCTTGCAGGCCGACCCGCGCTACGCGGAGCTCGAAGCCGAAGCGCTGGAGATCGTCAACGCGTCCGACAAGATCGCCTACGGGTCCTACCGTGGCGGACACGTCTACAATTTCTGGCAAGACGAATCGCATGTGCGCGGGATTCTCCGCCGCACGTCGCTCGAAAACTACATGAGCGACGGCACCGAATGGGACACGCTGCTCGACGTCGACGCGCTCGCCGATAGCGAAGACGCCAATTGGGTCTACAAGGGCTCCAGTTGTCTGCCGCCGGACTATGTCCAATGTCTTTTGACCTTGTCGGACGGCGGCAAGGACGCGGCGACGCGGCGCGAGTGGAGCCACGAGGCCAAAGCTTTCGTCGTTGGCGGCTTCGCTCTGCCGGAGGCCAAGGCCGGCACGTCGTGGAAAGACGCCGACACGTTGCTCGTCGCCACCGACTGGGGCGACGGCACGGTCACCGAGTCGGGCTACCCGTTCGTCGTCAAGGAACTTAAACGCGGCCAGGACCTCGCCGACGCGAAAGAGCTGATTCGCGGCGCGGCGACGGACGTCGGCGTCTGGCCGTTCCGCATCGACGGCGACGACGGCGCGGTGATGGGCGCGGTCCGGGCTGAGACGTTCTACGAGTCGACGTATTACTGGCTGCCGGACGATGGCGAGCCGGTGGCTATACCGATTCCGAAAAAGGCCAACCCGGCGGAGCTCTTCAAGGGCGAACTCCTGGTCACTTTGCAAGAGGATTGGACCCCGAACGAGGACGGCGAGACGTTCAAGAAGGGCGCGCTCGTCTCATTCCCGTTGCAGCCGTTTATGGACACCGGCGCCATCACCGGCGTGAAGGCGGTGTTCGAGCCCGGCGCCCGCTCTTCGCTCGGCTCGATCTCGGCGACCAAGTCGAAGGTCGTGGTCGTGGTCTATGAAAACGTCTCGGCGACGGCCTACGCCTATGACTTCGCCGACGGCGCCTGGACTCGCGACGCGATGAGTCTGCCGCCCAAGGGGTCCTTGAGCGTGACCTCGGCGAATCGCGATTCCGACATCGCGTTCGTGAACCAGGAAAGCTTCGTCGCGCCCGACACTCTGTGGCTGGCGAACCTTGAGACCGGCGAGACGGAAGCCGCCAAGGCGCTTCCGCCGCGTTTCGACGCCGACGATCTGCGGGTCGAGCAGTTTGAAGCGACGTCGAAAGACGGAACGAAGATTCCCTATTTCGTAATTCGCAAAGCCGACATCGTCTACGACGGATCGACTCCGACCTTGCTGTACGGCTACGGCGGCTTCGAGATTTCGATGAACCCGTCTTACTCCGGCGTTCGCGGCAAGCTGTGGCTGGAAAACGGCGGCGTTTTCGCGCTCGCCAACATTCGCGGCGGCGGCGAGTTCGGACCGGAATGGCATCAGGCCGGCCTCAAGACCAACCGGCAAGTGATCTACGACGACTTCATCGGCGTTGCGGAAGACCTGATCGCCAAAAAAATCACCAGCCCGCGTCGGTTGGGGATCATGGGCGGATCGAACGGCGGTCTGCTGATGGGCGTGATGTTCACGCAGCGTCCGGATCTGTTCAACGCCGTCGTCTGCCAAGTGCCTCTGCTCGACATGCTTCGCTACCACATGCTGCTCGCCGGGGCGTCCTGGATGGGCGAATACGGCGACCCGGACGTGGCGGAAGAGCGGGCGTTTCTCGAGTCGATTTCGCCGTATCACAACGTCGACGCGGAGGCGGACTATCCGGAAATCTTCTTCGTCACCTCGACCAAGGACGACCGGGTGCACCCGGGCCACGCGCGCAAGATGGCGAAGCTCCTGGAAGAGCAGGGCCACGGTTTTCTCTATTACGAAAACATCGACGGCGGCCATTCCGCCGCCGCCAACCTGAAGGAGACGGCCAAGCGTTCGGCGCTCGAGTACGTCTATCTGATGCGCAAGCTGATGGATGAAGACGAGTCCTAAGCGCGGCGCGCGCGGATTTTCGAGCGAGGGGCGGCTCCGGGAACCGGGGCCGCCCTTTTTCGTCGCCTTGACTCTTAAGTTAGTTTTGGCTTACGGTTAGCCATGGCTTACACAGACGCGATCACGGCCTTGTCCGACCCCACCCGCCGCGCGGTGTTCGAGCGCTTGCGCGCCGGCCCGCGTCCGGTGGGGGAGATGGCGGCGACGCTGCCTGTGAGCCGGCCGGCGGTCTCCCAGCACCTCAAGGTGCTCAAGGACGCCGGCCTGGTTGAAGAGACACGCCACGGCACGAAACGGTTCTATTCGGTGCGGCGCGATGGGCTCGACGAGCTCCGCCGGTGGATCGAAGGGTTCTGGGACGACGTGCTCGCGGCCTACAAGGAGGCAGCGGACGACCATGACCGCAGCAAAGACTGACGCCATCGCCCCCATCGTAAAGACCGTCGAGGTCGGCCGCGGCCCTGAAGACGCGTTCGCCTTGTTCGCGGATCTGCAACGCTGGTGGCCGCGCGAAAAGCATTCCTTGTCGGCGATGATCGAGAAAAAGCCGGCGGCGCAGGTCACGCTCGAGCCGAAGGTCGGCGGGCGGGTGTTTGAAACCACGCCTGGCGGCGAGGAGCTGCCGTGGGGCGAAGTCACGGCGTTTGAGCCGGGCCGGCGGCTCGCCTTCACGTGGCGCGTCGGCAAGCCGGTCGAGCAGTCCACGTTCGTCGAAATTCGCTTCGATTCCTTGAAGAGCGGCCGCACCCGAGTCGAACTCACGCACACGGGTTGGGACGCGATCGCCGACGATCCGCAAGCCGCCCGCGACGACTATGACGGCGGCTGGGTCGGAGTCATGGACCGTTTCGCCAAAACCGCCGGCTAGGCGCGACGATCGGGTAGGCGACCGCCGTCAACGTCGCCTAGGCGGAGGCCGTCTCCGTCCCGAAGCCCGGCTTGCGCCAGACGAAGGTGATGAAAAACGCGCCCGACCACACCAGGGCGATGGCGGCGAGCAGGGCGACGTCGACCGAGTGCGTCCAGCCGCCGTCGTTTTGCGTCGTCCAGATTCGCGCCGCCGCGCTCGTCGCCACCGCCGCGAGATCGGCGCGCAACGCGGCCTCGGTTTGGTTGTGCAAAACGATCAGCGCGAGGAAGAGATAAAAGGCGAGGCTGTAGAGCGTGAACGCCATGATGCGGATGGTCAGGGGGGCCTGATTGATGAACAAGTAGGCGCCGGCGAACATCGCGATGTTGAGCGCGATGAAGTGGCCGAGCCATTCCACCGAATCGGCGCGCATCTCCACCAGGAGCTCAAGAACGTGCGCTTCGGTCATCTGGACCCTCCCCGTCGAAACGTCCACGAAGTCATTCGCCGTCTTGCGTCCTGTTTAGATGCGCCAAGCCTGCCGATCGGTTGCGAGCGCGTGACGACTTTGTCAGGCGGCTGACATCTTGCGGCGCGGCGGGGCCCGGAGCCGTCCCGCGCCGCGACCGACTCCGCCGCGATTGACGTCGCGGCGGCGCCCTCTAGGCTGCCGCGACCAATTGGGGAGGGCGTCGCATGGGGCTGTGGTTCAAGATTCCGTTGTGGGCGCGCGTCATCGGCGGGCTCATCCTCGGAGGTGTGTTCGGCCTGGTTCTGCGCAACGCCGGCCAAGAGGCGTTCGTCGTCACCTGGATCAAGCCGTTCGGCGACGCCTTCGTAAATCTCATCCGTATGCTCATCGTGCCGTTGATCTTCACCACGTTGGTCGCCGGCGTCATCGCCATGGGCGATCCGAAGCGGCTTGGGTCGCTCGGGTTGCGCACGATGCTGTTGTACATGGGCACGACTGCGTTCGCCGTGACGCTTGGCCTTGTCATGGGAACGATCTTGCGACCTGGCGACGGCGTAGACCCTTCGACCGCGGGCATCGACATTCAACAACAACTAGCGAGCCAGATCGAAGCGTCGAGCAATGTGACGCTGACGCAGCAACTCCTCGCCATTATTCCAAGCAATCCGATCGCTGCGTTTGCTGAAGCGGACGTGCTGGCGATCATCTTCTTCGCGATCTTGTTTGGCGTTGGGATTCTCATGTCCGGCGAGAAGGGCAAGCCGGTTTCAAATTTCATGGAGAGCGCTTCCGACGTGATGATCCGATTGACCGAGATCGTCATGCAAACGGCGCCGATCGGCGTTTTCGCTCTTATGGCTTGGGTAATGGCGACTCAGGGGCTCGGAATTCTCCAAAACCTCCTCATGCTCGCCTTGGCGCTTTACGTCGCGTGCATCATCCAAATCGTCTTTGTCTACGGCGGCATCATCCGAATCGTGCTCGGCCTTCCGTGGATCCGCTTTTTCCGCGGCATGCTCGACGCGCAAGCTGTCGCCTATTCGACGTCGTCGTCGGCGGCGACTTTGCCGGTGACCATCGCCTGCGTGTCCGACAACCTCGGCGTCAAGAAGTCCGTCGCCGGCTCCGTGCTGCCGCTCGGCGCCACGATCAACATGGACGGCACCGCGATCTATCTCGGCCTGGTCGCCTTGTTCGCGGCGCAGGCGCTGGGCATCGAACTGACTCTCAGCGACTATTTCATGGTCGCGATCTTCGCGACAATGGCGTCGATCGGCGCGGCGGGCATTCCTTCCGCGGGCTTGTTCCTCGCCTATTCGGTTTTGCAAACGTTCGGCGTTACGCAGGAGCAGTCGCTCCTCATCGTCGCCTTCATCTTCCCGTTCGACCGGCTGCTCGACATGATGCGCACGGTCACCAACATCACCGGCGACGGCGCCGTGGCGACCGCCGTGGCCAAGTGGCAGGGCGATCTCGACGAGGAGGTCTTCCGCACGCCGGCGAAGGTGTAGGGGGCGTCGATGGGTTCGGGCGCGCCGCCGCGCTACCGCGTCGTCGAAATGATCATCGGCGCAAGCGTGGTCGTGATCTCGATCGCGTCGCTGTTTCTCGTCGTGCAGCAGAACCGCGTCATGGAGCGGCAGCTCGAGGCGAGCGTCCGGCCCTACGTGCAGATCGACACCGGCAACATCGACGAGGAAACCGGCGAGACCGTGCTCTACGTTCAGCTGGCCAATCCGGGACTCGGGCCGGCGCGGGTGGAGTCGTTCCAGGGCTTCCTCGACGGCGCGCCAGTCGGCGTGCCGGGCGAGCTCGCCGCGGCCTGCTGCGTCGACGGCGACACCGAGGAGTCGCGCCGCGCCGCCCTGGTCGCGGCGCTTCAGGTCGAGGACGCCGGCTTCGTTACTGCAACCGTCGAGGACTACATGCTCGAGGCGGGGCGCGTGCACGACGTGTTCCGATTCAAGCGCCCGGCCGAGGACTCGCCGGCGCTCGACTTGTGGCGGCGACTCGATCGGGTGCGCTTCGGCGGCTTCGACGTGGAGGTCTGTTACTGCTCGATGTTCGACGCCTGCTGGACGACGCGCCTCCACGACCGGCAGCCGAAAGCGGTGAAGGCGTGCGCGAGTCCGGCGGGCTGAAAATTAGCCTCGCGCCCGGTCCCACACGTCCTCCGGCGTTCTCGGCGGCGCGCCCGGGCCGGCGGCTTCGCACTCCTTCACCAGCGCCGACGTCGCCGCGCACACCGGCGCTTTCGCGCCGCGCGCGTTGGCGCGGCGGACGATTTCGCCTTGCAGGTCGTCGATTTCGGTCGGCCGGCCCTTGGCGAGATCGTCGGCCATCGAGGAGCGCGCGGACCTGTCGACCTTGAAGGCGCGGGCGGCGATCACCTTGAACAGCGGCTTGGCGACCATGCAACTGCGCGTCAGCCCGTAGGCGTAGCCGAAAGCGAGGAGGACGGTGATGACCATGCTGACGGTGGCGATGGTCAGGCTGTTGTAGACCGAGTTGAACAGCGCCGGGGTGGCGAAATATTCCGCGTAATTGGCGAGGCCGAGGAAGTTCCCGTCCTTATCCTGGAAACTCTTCGACAGGATGGCGTAGAGGGGGAAGGCGGTCGCCACCAGCAGGTAACAGCCGATGACGACCAGGCCGAGGCGCATCACC
>JAJFFL010000302.1 GCA_021776705.1 Alphaproteobacteria bacterium | reverse complement strand
ACCCCGGCAAGATCACGGTGGACGGGCGCGGCGGCCGCGCCCCGTTGCCGGACCCGGCGCCGTACGTCGTCGCCGGCGACGACGGCGGCGTGCGCCTGATCGACGCCGGCGCGCCGGCGTGGGTTGTGTCGCGGCACCGCGGCGCCGCGGCGTTCGTCGGCGTGATCGGGGCGACCTGGAGCGGTCCGGCCGACGCGCGCGCCTTGTTCGAAGCCGGTGTCGATCTCGTCGTCGTCGCCCCCGACGCGGCGCGCGCGCCGCCGTCCGGCTAGACGCGGCGGGCTGGCCCGACGGGCCCGCGCCCGCTAAGCCGTCGCCATGCCGGTTTCCGACTCCTACCGCCCCGACCCGCGTTTCGCCGCCCTCGGCCCGGACTTCGCCGACGCGGTCGAGCCGGCCGCGTTCGCGGCGGCGCGCCTGATCCGCCGCGACCGGCGCGCCGCGGCGCGCGTCGGCCTGGACTCATTGACGGACGCGGAATGGGATTCCGCGTTTCGCGATTTCAATCCCTTGCCGGACAACCAGAGCGCGCCGCTCGCGATGCGCTACCACGGGCATCAGTTCCGCGTGTACAACCCGCAGATCGGCGACGGCCGCGGCTTCTTGTTCGCCCAGATGCGCGACGCCCGCGGGCGGCTGCTCGACCTCGGCACGAAGGGTTCCGGACAGACGCCGCACTCGCGCACCGGCGACGGGCGAATGACGCTGCAGGGCGGGGTGCGCGAAACCATCGCGGCGGCGTTTCTCGAAGCCGTCGGCGTCGCCGGGTGCGCGATCATCAGCCTGTACGAGACCGGCGAGCGGCTGGCGCGCCAGGACGAGCCGAATCCGGCGCGCGGCGGCCTGATGACGCGGCTGCAGCACTCGCACGTCCGCATCGGCACGTTTCAGCGCCACGCCGCGTTCGAACGCCCGGACCTGATCCGGGCTCTGATGGAGCATTGCGTCGAGGTCTATTTTCCGGACGTCGCCGCGATCTCGGAAGCCGAGCGTCCGGCGGCGTTCCTGCGCCAGGTCGTGGCCGCCAACGCGCGCCTCGCCGCGTCGTGGATGGCGGCCGGAATCGTCCACGGGGTGATCAACTCCGACAACATGACGGTGACCGGCGAGAGTTTCGACTACGGGCCGACGCGCTTTCTTCCCGTGTTCGCGCCGGACTTCACGTCCGCCTACTTCGACCACGGCGGCCTTTACGCCTACGGCCGCCAGGCCGAAGCGGCGCTGTGGAATCTCGCGCGCCTCGCCGAATGTCTGGCGCTCGTCGCCGACATGTCCGGCCTTGAGCCGGCGTTGAAGGAATTTCAGACCGACTATCAAGGCGCGCTCGCCGCGGCCTTCGTGCGTCGCCTTGGCCTGGCGCCGGCGACGCCGGCGGCGGACGTGGAGCTGACGCGGGCGACGACGCGCTTCATGGCCGAAAGCCAGGTCCCGTTCGAGGCCGTGTTCTTCGACTGGTTCGGCGGCGAGACGAGTCGCGACCGGGCGCTCGGGGGCGGCCGGGCGGCGCTCTACCGCGGCGCCGCTTTCGACGCCTTCCGCGCGCGCTTGGGAGACCACGACGCCGCCCCGGCCGTCGATCTGTCGCACGCGTATTTCGCCGCGGAGGACCCCGTCCGCGTCACCCTCGACGTCGTCCGCGACGTGTGGGGCGCGATCGATGAAGGCGACGACTGGGCTCCGTTCGAGACGCTGCTGGCGCGAGTCGATGCGGCGCGGGACGGGTACGGGCTGGCGCCGGACTAGAGTTTCAGCGTCGCGCGCAAGAAGGCCTCGACCTCGGCGATGTCGAGGCACACGCGGACGGTCTCAGGCATGGCGTTCATTTCATCGGCGGTGTGAAAGTACGCCGCGGCGGGGCGTCCGTAGCGCACGCAGAGTTCGACCTCGTGCGCGGTGCCGACGGAGCCGGGCAAGACGACCACGGCGTTGGCGGTGAGAATGTTGATGTGGTTGCGGGTCAGTCCGTCCCAATGGTTGGGCTGCTTGGCGACCAGGTGGGTGAAGATCGGGATCTCGACGTGGGCGTTGGGGTAGCCGGGCCGCCGCCGCGTCGGATGGTCCAGCGATTCCGCCGGCACGACGCCGATCGACAGACCGGCGCGCTCCTTCACGCTCGCGAACGCCCTGCTCACGGCGCCCATGACGCCTTGGCCGGCGCCGGTCAGCAAATGCACAGGCAGGCTCGCCAGCAGGGCGCCGAGCGGCTTGGCCAAGTCTTCGTGCGGATGCTCGCCCGAGCCCATGACTCCGACGATCGGGAGCTTTTTCATCAACGCCTTCTAGCGCGAGTTCGCGCCGCCGCCGAACGCGAATCGCCTGATGCGCGAACCATCTGACAGAAAATGACTTTTCGTGTTAACCTCGCGGGACGCGTGAATTGGGCAGGGGACTGACGATGCTGCGAACCTTAAGCGCCGCGCTCGCCGCCGGGCTCGCCCTGTCGACCGCCGCCGCGGCCCAGGACGCCGACGACGACATTCTCGACGCTCTCGCGTTGCGCGCCTTGCTCGACGACCTCAGCGGCCTTGAGTCCCAAGTTCTCATCGACATGAACGTCGACCCGGACGCGTCGGCGTCGGCGACGGCCGCCAACAGCCTCGTCGGCGACGTGTTCGCGATCACCAGCGTCGCCCAGGCGACGCCGACCGCC
>JAJFFL010000301.1 GCA_021776705.1 Alphaproteobacteria bacterium | reverse complement strand
ACCAACAACGCCAACACCTTCGTGTCCTACTACCCGTATGGGGCGATGGTCGCGCTGGCGCTCGATCTGACGCTGCGGCGCGACGCCGGCGGCGTCACGCTCGACGACTACATGCGCGCCGTGTGGGCGCGCCACGGGGTGACGGAGATCCCGTACACGATAGCGGATCTGGAAGCCGTGCTGGCCGAGGTCACGGGCGACGCGGCGTTCGCGGACGCGTTCTTCGCGGCGCACGTCCACGACGGTGGATTGCCGGACTACGAACCCTTGCTCGCGCAAGCCGGCCTCAAGCTGCAACGGCGAAACCCCGACGCGGCCTGGGCCGGCTCGGTCGGTTTCGACGATGACGACGGGGCGTTGACGCTGAGTTCCAACACCACGATCGGTTCGCCGCTTTACGCCGCCGGCCTCGACCGCGGCGACGCGATCGTGTCGCTCGGCGGCGTCGCGATCGGCGGCGAAGCCGACTGGGACGCGGCGGTGGCCGGCCGCGCGATCGGCGAGTCGGCGGCGATCCGGTTCGTCTCCCGCGGCGCCGAACGCAGCGCCGAGATCACCTTCGCGCCGGACCCGTCGTTGCAGGTCGTCACCTACGAAGCCGCGGGGCTGGAGCTGTCGGCGGCGCAACGAGCGTTCCGCGCCGCGTGGCTGGGCGGGGATGCGGCGGACGGCGGCTGACGCCGGCGCGACGCGCCGCGCCGTCCTCGCCGGCGCCGGGGCGCTCGCGGCGTGCGGGCCGGGCGGCGGGTCGGCCGCGCCGGCGATCGGCGCCGTGGCCGCGATTCCGGACGCCCGAAGTCTGATCCTCGACACCGGCCTGGAAGTGCGGCTGGCCGGCCTGGAGTCGCCGCGGCCGGCGCAGGGAGGCGCCGCGGCCGAACCGCTCTTCGAGGCCGCCCGCGCAGAACTCGTGGCCCTGGCGATGGACGAGCGGGTCAGCTTGTCTTTCGCGCCGGGTGTGGACCGGCGGGACCGTTTCGGCCGCGCCGTGGCGCGCGCCGACGTGGACGGCGTCTGGCTGCAACGGCGGCTGGTGGAGGCCGGCCTGGGGCGCGTCGCCCCGGAAGCCGCGTCCGCGGCCTGGGACGCCGAGCTTCTTGTCGCCGAGGTTGACGCGCGCTTGCTTCAGCGCGGTCTGTGGTCCCGGCCGTACTACGCCGTGCGGGCGCCTGAGGCCGCCGGGCCGGCGGCGGGCACGTTTCAGATCGTCGAGGGCGAGGTCGTCGACGCGACCGCGCGCGGCGCTTGGACGTACCTCAATTTCGGGCCGGACTGGCGCACCGACTTCACCGCCGCCGTGCCGCCGGAGCGTCAGCCGGCGTTCGAGAAGGTCGATCTCATCGGCCTGTCCGGCGTCGCGGTGCGGGTGCGCGGCTTCGTCGATGTCTACAACGGCCCGTTCATCCGGCTGCGCACGCCGGGCCAGCTTGAAGTCCTGAGCGGCTGACCTAGATCTCCGCCGGCACGATCCCGGCTTCGCGCGGATCGCCGAGGTCGTCCGTCAGCGCCTGGCGAAGCTTGCCGAGCGCCTGACGCTCGATCTGACGCACGCGCTCCTTCGAGATGCCGAGGTCGTGGCCGAGCGCCGCCAGGGTCTTGCCGTCCTCGGCCAGCCGCCGCTCTTGGATGATCTGGAGTTCGCGCGGCGTCAGCCGGTCAAGCGCCGCCGTGAGCCATTGCGAGCGGGTCGCCGCGTCGCGGGACAGCATCACCTCGGTTTCCGGCGACGGACGCCCGTCGACGAGGAAGTCCTGAAACGTGGCGCCTTCGCCGTCTTCGGTAAGCGGCGCGTTGAGCGAGCGGTCGGGGCCGGACAGCCGCGACGCCATCACCGCGACGTCGTCCTCCGACACCTTGAGTTGCCGGGCGACGTAGGCGCGGTTCTCCGACGACAGCTGCGCGCCGCCGACGTCGTGGATCAGGGCGCGCAGGCGGCGGAGGTTGAAGAACAGGGATTTCTGCGACGACGTCGTGCCGGTGCGCACGATCGACCAGTTGCGCAAGACGTGGTCCTGAATCGCGGCGCGGATCCACCACGCCGCGTAGGTCGAAAACCGGACGCCGCGGTCCGGGTCGAACCGGGCCGCCGCCTGCATCAGGCCGACCGAGCCCTCCTGGATCAGGTCGGTGTGGGACAGGCCGTAGTTGCGGAATTTCGACGCCATGGAGATCACCAGCCGCATGTAGGCGGTGGTGAGCTCGTGCAGCGCGTCTTCGTCGCCGTCGGCGCGCCAGCGCACGGCGAGTTCGTGCTCTTCGGATTCTTCGAGATAGCGGGCTTGCATCGCGGTCTTCACGAAGCGCCGGTTGGCGCGCAGCGTGTCAGCCGTTTCGATGGACGCCATGGTTGATCCTCGCGCCTGCGTTCAAGAGGTTTACGCAAACGAGGACGGTTCGGTTCAACGGCGGTCGGCGAAAAGAAAAACGCCCGGCCGAGCGGCCGGGCGTTTCCCACCATTCACGTGTCTTTTGACGCGTCGCGTCAGGCCGCGGCGGCTTTTTCTTTGTGAAGCTTCTTGGCGAGCTTCTCGAGCGCCTTTTCGCGGTCGATCTTCTCCACGGCCGCGACTTCGCGGACCATGCGGTCGAGCGCCGATTCATACAGCTGACGCTCGGAATAGGACTGTTCCGGCTGGTCTTCGCCGCGGTGAAGGTCGCGCACGACCTCCGCGATCGAAATCAAGTCGCCGGAATTGATCTTGGCTTCGTATTCTTGCGCCCGGCGGCTCCACATCGTGCGCTTGACGCGCGCTTTGCCCTTGAGGGTCTCCAGCGCGTCGCTGACGATGGTGGAGGACGCAAGCGGCCGCATGCCCGTCGCCCGCGCCTTCGCGGTCGGGACGCGGAGCGTCATCTTGTCTTGCTCGAATGCGATCACATAGACCTCAAGGTCGATTCCGGCGATCTGTTCTTTTTCAACCGCAAAAATCTTCCCCACGCCATGCGCCGGGTAAACGATGTGGTCGCCC
>JAJFFL010000031.1 GCA_021776705.1 Alphaproteobacteria bacterium | reverse complement strand
CGCCGCCCGTCTGGCGCCCGGAAGCGGTCGCCGCGGAAGGCTGCTGGATGCGGCAACAAGGCGAAGGTCTGCCGGAGGAATGGGCGCTGCTCGAAGCGACCGACGCCGGCGTCGAGATCCACAACGTCTATCTCGACTCCGGCGACAGCCGCGAACCGGGCCGCGGCTGGGTGCTGCAATACGCCACGCGCTACGAACCCGGCTACGTCGGCGGCGACGGCCACGCCAGCTTCGGCGACTCCGAGCAGGCGTTTTGGTTTTCCGAGTGGAACCGCGCCTTCTCGCAAGATGCGCGAGAGTTCCTGCGCTACCACAAGTTTCCGCTCGACGCCTCGATCCCGCGCCAGACCATCACCCAGTGGACGAGCTGCGGCGACGGCTGCCAGCAGCCCTACAGCTACGAGGCCCCGACGCCGACGTCGGACGACTGCAACCGCTTGCTGGGGTGGGCGAAGGACGTCGAGTAGGGCGACGTTGCATCCGCACGGGCGGCCAACGGCATCAAGGGGGCTGAACGCCCGCCCCCCAAGACTGACACAAGGACTTTCCCCATGCGCTCTCTGCTTTTTTCCATCTCGGCCGCGCTCGTCGCGTCGCCCGCGCTTGCGCAAGCCTGCCCCGACACGCCGGCGCGTCACACGCTGGCCTGGACCGGCGACGGCGACATCGCCGTCACCTACACAGGTCCCGCCCCGTCCGGCGTCTTCGACATCGCTCACTCGGTCGCCGCCGACGAAGAAACGACGACCGACACGTTCATCGTCGACCCCGAGGTCGTGGTGTTCGACGCCGTCGCGACGATGGACCGCCGCGGACAAGGATCATGGGCGCTGCCCGGCGGACCGGCCGACTCCGTGACGATCCGCTACAAGATTCTTCCCGATCACAACGACGCGGTCTGGCCGATCGGGAAAGAGGAAATCGCCTACGCGTTCGACGGCGGCTTCTACGCCGCCGCGAGCCGGGTGCTGCTCGCCGACTACGCCTACGACGACTGCCCGATCGAGGTGGTGTTCGACCTGCCCGAAGGCTGGACCGCCGCGGCGCCGTGGACGCGCGACGACGACGGCGTTTTCACCGCCGCCGACCTCGACCGCTTCCACGACAACGGCTTCGCGCTCGGCCCGGCGCTGGACGTTCGGCCCGCTGGCGGCATGACGCTCGTCTACGAACGCGCCGCCGCGGACTGGGCCGCCGACGCCGCGCCGGGCGCCGCCGACGCGTTCACCGCGTACGAAACAATTTTCGGCGACAGCCCTGCCGCGAACTTCCACGTCTTCCTGTTCGAAGGGACGCGTCCCGACGGCGGCGCGTTCCTCGACTCGTTCGCCATGCGCCAGCCTCTGCCGGCGCGCCCGATCGACGCCGTGGTCTGGCGCCACGGATTCGCCCACGAAGCGCTGCACACCTGGATCGGCAATGCGATCTCGCGCGCCGACGACAGCGACATCGAATGGTTCACCGAGGGATTCACCGACTACTTGGCGATCAAGACGCTCTACCGCACCGGACAGATCGATCAGCAGACGCTGGAGGAGAAACTCGGAAATCTTCTGCGCCGCTACACCCTCGGCACGTTCCTGAGCCAGGGCGTGAAGGTGACGGAAGCCGGCGCGAACAAGCAGCAGAACCGGTTGCTGGTGTACGGCGGCGGCGCGGTGATCGCGTTCCTGCTCGACGCGGAGACGGCCGACGCGATGGCGCCTGGCACGTTCGAGGCGGCGCTGCGCGCGCTTTATGACGCCGACGATCGCGCCTATTCGCAAGACCGCCTGATCGCCGCGCTCGACGCCTCCACGCACGGCGCGGCGTCCGACGTCATCGCCGCCGTCGACGCCGGTCTGCGCCCGACCGATCTCGCCGACCGCCTCGCGCCGCACGGCGTCGCCGTCGCCAGCTTTCCGCCGGAGGAGTTCTACGTCGACCTCGCCGCCAACCCGGCGTTCCTGGCGCGCTGACGCGACTTTTCACCCGCCCGGTCTCGCGCGGCCGGGCGGGCGTGCTAGGTTGCGCGGCCAACCCCGCGAAATGGAGACGCTCAATGACCGTTTTGAAATCCGAACAAATCCTCGTCGACTCCGAGAAGTCCTGGGAGGACGCGGCGGAAAAGGCGGTGTCGCGCTTCTCCAAGACGGTGCGCAACGTCCGTTCGGCCAACGTCAACAACCTGTCGTGCGTGGTGAAGGACGGCAAGATCACCAAGTGGCGCGCCAACCTTCAGGTCTCGTTCGAGGTCGAATAGGCCCTAGCCGCCCAAGAACGCCTTCCAGCCGACGACGGCCGCCCAGTGGATCGCCACGGGCGGCCACATCGACCTTGAGCGCGCGTAGCTGACCGTGCAGGCGAGGCCGAGCAGGGCGACGCACGTCAGGAAGCGCGGGTCGACGAACGCCGGCTGCGCCGTCGGCAGGCCGAACTCGACCTGCATCGGATGCCAGGCGACGAACACCACCAGAGCGACGCCGGCGCGGGCCAGATTCCGCGCGCACCGCAGCCGCAACGGCCGCGGCAAGGCGAGGCCGCGGAACACCAGCTCCTCGCCGAGCGCCGGGACGAAGAAGGCGACGACCGCGACGCCGAGCACGTCGGCGAGCGCCGGCCCCGGCGTCCACGCGAACAGCCCGTTCGCCAAGCCGAACGGCACGCAGAACCCCGCCAGCAGGACGAAGACCGCCGCGGATTCACGGACATCGCGGGCCGTGGGTCGGGTGCGCAGGGCCTGGCTGACCCTTGACGCGGCGGCGGCGAAAGCCCTCATAGCGGACAAATCCTCTTCAAGCTCCAGGAGACTCCCATGTCTGAAGATCCCGTCGTCGTCGTCGGCTACAAGCGCACCCCCATGGGCGGGCTGTTGGGCGAATTCGCGTCGGTGTCGGCGACCGACCTCGGCGCGGTGGCGGTCAAAGGCGCGCTCGAAGACGCCGGCGTCAAGGGCGACGACGTGCAGCACATCTACATGGGCTGCGTGCTGCCGGCCGGCCAAGGCCAGGCGCCGGCGCGCCAGGCGGCGATCAAGGCCGGCATGCCGATCTCGGTCGAGGCGACGACGCTCAACAAGATGTGCGGATCGGGCATGCAGGCCGCGATCATGGGCCGCTCGGCGATCCTCTCCGGCGAGGCCGACGTGATCGTCGCCGGCGGCATGGAGTCGATGACCAATGCGCCGCACATGCTCCCGACCCACCGCGCCGGATTCAAGTACGGCCACGACAAGGTCTACGACCACATGGCCCAGGACGGGCTCGAGGACGCCTACGAGAAAAAGCCGATGGGCGTCTACGCCGACATGGTCGCGACCGAATACCAGTTCACCCGCGAAGCTCAAGACGCGTACGCGCTCGAGACCCTGGGCCGCGCCCAGAAGGCGAGCGAGGACGGCTCCTTCAAGCGCGAGATCGAAAGCGTCGCGGTCAAAACGCGCAAGGGCGAGAGCGTCGTCGACACCGACGAGTTGCCGCGCAACGCGCGCCCCGACAAGATCCCGCAGCTCAAGCCCGCGTTCACGCCCGACGGCACGGTGACGGCCGCCAACGCCTCGGCGATCTCCGACGGCGCCGCGGCGCTGGTGCTGATGAAGCTCTCGGAAGCGGAAAAGCGCGGGCTGACGCCGCTGGCGAAAATCACCGCCACCGCCGCCCACGCCCACGAGCCCAAGTACTTCACCACCGCGCCGGTGCCGGCGATGCGCAAGGTGCTCGAGAAGGCCGGCTGGTCGGTCGGCGACGTCGACCTGTGGGAGATCAACGAAGCGTTCGCCGTGGTGCCGATGATCGCCATGAAGGACCTCGGGATCGGCCACGACGTCATCAACGTCCACGGCGGCGCCTGCGCGCTCGGCCATCCGATCGGCGCTTCGGGCGCGCGGATCATGGCGACCCTGATGTCGGCGATGCACAAAAACAGCGTCGACAAGGGCGTCGCCAGTCTCTGCATCGGCGGCGGCGAAGCCACGGCGGTGGCGCTGGAGCGGTTGAACTAGCCGCCCCGCTGCGGTCGCCGTTCCGGTGCGGCTAGCCGAGCAGCAACAGCGCCCGCAGCGCATAGGCCGCGCCCGCCGTCACGAGCAGTCCCGCCGCCGCCAGTCCCGCGAACCAGGCGAGCTTGCGCCACAGCGGGCCGCCGTCTCGCCCGTCGGGCGCGGGGCCTTGCGGGTCGAAGCGGTCAGCCATGGGCGGCGTAGCCGTCCTTGTCCGTGACCTTGCCCCAGAACAGGGCGTAGACGTAGGCCGTGTAAACCAGGATCGCCGGCAGCAAGACCCCGGCGCCGATGAGCAGAAAGCCGAGCGCATTGTCGTGGGCGGCGGTCTCCCACACGGTTTTCGCGAACGGCACGTTGTAGGGGAACAACGAGAACGCCAGGCCGACGTAGCCGGTGAGAAACAGGCCCGCCGCCAACACGAAGGCGCGCCAGTCCGGCTTGCCGATGGCCGTCGGGGCGGTGTCGCGCCACAGCCAGACGACGAGCCCGACCGCGGCGGCCGGGATCGGCGCCAGAATCACGAAGGTGCTGAAGTCGACGGTCGCCATGGTCACGCCCCAACGCGCCGTCACCCGCGGGTCGATCGACAGGGTCGCAAGGCTGACCATGCCCATCGACACGGCGACGCCGACGAGCGCCCGCCGCGCCCACTTGCGCGCCCCGACCTGGGTCGCGCCGTCGGTCTTGAGGATCAGCCAGCAGGCCCCGAGCAGCACGTAGCCGACGGTCACCGACACCGCGACGAGAACGCTGAACGGCGTCAGCCAGTCGAACGCCCCGCCGGCGTAGGCGCGGCCCTCGACCTCGATCCCCTGCACGAACGCGCCGAGGATCAGGCCCTGGCTCAAGGCCGCCGCCAGCGAGCCGCCGAAGAAGGCGCCGTTCCAGAATTTCTTGGTCACCGTCCGCACCGCCTTGTGGCGGAATTCGAACGCCACGCCGCGGAAGATCAGCGCCGCGAGCATCACCAGGACCGGCAGATAGAACGCCGGCATCAGGATCGCGTAGGCGAGCGGAAACGCCGCGAACAGGCCGCCGCCGCCGAGCACCAGCCAGGTCTCGTTGCCGTCCCACACCGGTTCGATCGACGCGGTGAGGCGGTTGCGCTCGGCGTCGTCGTCGGCGAATCCGGAGAGGATTCCGACCCCGAGGTCGAAGCCGTCAAGCAGCACGTACATCATCACCGCGACGGCGATCAGCACGGCCCAGATCAGCGGGAAGTCCATCGCGCGCCTCCTATTTCGCCGCCGGCGCTTCGGCCGGCGCATCGACCGCGGCGAGCGGCGTGCCCGGCGCGCGGCGGGTCTCGTCGGGCGGCGCGTCGTCGAATCCGCGGATCGCGATGCGCGCCATGTAGACGGTCCCGGCGGTGAAGACGATCGCGTAGACGATCATGAACACCAGAAGCGAGGTCGCGACCTGGCCGACCGACACCGGGGCGACGCTGTCGGAGGTGCGCAACAGGCCGTAGACCGTGTACGGCTGCCGCCCGACTTCGGCGGTCACCCAGCCCGAGATCACGGCGATGAAGCCGAGCGCTCCGCCGGGCACGGCGAGGCGGTGGAACAGCCCCGGCCGGTCGAGCCGCCCGAGCGCCCACAGGGCGACGCCCCAGAGGCCGAGGCCGAGCAGCCCCAGTCCGGCGCCGACCATGATCCGGAACGACCAAAACGTGAGGAACACCGGCGGCCGCTCCTCGGCGGGAAACGCGTCGAGGCCCTGCAACGGCTTTTCGCCGCCGACGATGACGTCGCCGAGGCCGGGAATCCCGATCTCGGCGATGTTGCGTTCGTTTTCCTGGTCGGGAATCGCGAACAGGATCGTCGGCTGACCGACCTTGGTCTCCCACCAGCCCTCCATGGCCGCGACCTTGGCCGGCTGGTATTCGTGCGCGACTTCGCCGGACCAATGCCCGGCCCAGATCTGCAGCGGCATCAGCAGCGCCAGCGTGCCGGCGGCCATCCGCATCTGCCAGCGCGTCGGCTCGGCACCGCGGCGCGCCAGCACTTGCCAGGCGCCGGCGGCGAGCACCACGGCGGCGGTGGTGATGTAGGCGGCGAGCAGCATGTGCACGAAGCGCGACGGGAAGCTCGGGTTGAAGATCACCGCCGCCCAGTCGACAGCGTAGAAGCGGCCGTCGGCGTCGACCGCGTGGCCCTGCGGCGTCTGCATCCAGCTGTTGGCCGAGAGGATCCAAAACGCCGAGATCGTGGTCCCGACCGCCACCGCCGACGTGGCGACGAAGTGCAGCTTGTTCCCGACCCGCGACCAGCCGAACAGCATCACCCCGAGGAAAGTGGCCTCGAGAAAGAACGCCGTCAGCACCTCGTAGCCCAGAAGCGGCCCGAGGACGCTGCCGGTCATGTCGGAGAAGACGCTCCAATTGGTGCCGAACTGGTAGCTCATCACCACGCCCGACACGACGCCCATGGCGAACGCGAGGGCGAAGATCTTCACCCAGTGCAGATACAGCCGCTTGAAGACCTCGCGCTTGGTCGCCAGCCACAGCCCTTCGCAGACGGCGAGAAAGCTCGCGAGGCCGATCGTGAACGCCGGAAACAGAATGTGGAACGCGATCACGAACGCGAATTGCAGCCGCGAAAGGATTAGGGCGTCAATTTCCATCGGCGGTCTCTCTTCCGGTCGATGTTGATTCTAGCGCTTCTGCCGGGCGCGTCACGAATTCGGAGTGGCACATTCCGCCGCAGGACAAGTCGCCGCACCCGTCATTCCGCCGCCACGTGCGGGCTGACGAGACGCAAGGGGAGCGCGGTGGTGGTCTTCACCTGACGCACGACGATGCGCGACTGCACGTCGGAGACCAGGCCGAGAGTGAGGACCTGATCGCGCAGGAAATCGTCGTAGGCGTGAATGTCGCGGGTGATGACGCGCAGCACATAGTCGACGGCCCCGGTGACCAGCGCGCAATCGACGACTTCGGCGAAACCCGCAACCGCGGATTCGAACGCCTCGAGGTTGTCGCGCGTCGGCTGGGTCAGCTTCACCGCCGCGTAGACTTCGAAGTCGAGCCCGATCGCCTGGCGGTCGAGAAGCGTCACCCGCCGGGTGACTACCCCGGCTTCCTCGAGCCGCTTGATCCGCCGCCAGCACGGGCTCGACGACAGGCCGACCTTGTCGGCGATGTCGGCGACCGAAAGGCTGGCGTCGACTTGGATGAGATCAAGGATGCGGGCGTCGATCGCATCCAGTTCTTGCGCCATGGTCGTCCCCGGGCCCGGCAAACTTGTGTGCGCAACCCTGCATCAGCCGCAGACTTGAGGCAAACTTTTGCGCACGACGGCGGAATCAAGGAGTGTTTCCCCACTTTCTCCGCCCTCGGCGCCGCCGCAGTTGAAGCCCGCGCCGTTGCGCCGCAACACGGCGCCGGGCATGGACTTCGGAGATCGGCGCGATACGTGGAACGCCCGCCCGCGAATTGCGTTTTTCGCGGCGCCGTGGCAAACGACGCCGCGACTTCCTGACAAGAATTCGCCGCCTCGCCGGCGAACGGAGAAACGGACCCGGACATGGCCGACGCCCGCAATTCCATCCATGTGCCCGCGCCGAAATTCCGGCCCGGCGACACGCCCGACTTTTCGCATCTGAAGCTGCCGCGCGCCGGCGAAACCCCGAAGCCCGACGTCGACGCCGACCCGGCCAAGATCCGCGACCTCGCCTACGGGCTGGTGCGGGTGCTCGACCACAACAACCAGGCGGTCGGCGACTGGAATCCGGAACTCGAGGCCAAGGTCCTGCGCCAGGGTCTGCGGCACATGGTGCTGACGCGGATCTACGACGACCGCATGCTCAAGCTGCAGCGTCAGGGCAAGATGTCGTTCTACATGAAGTCGCTGGGCGAGGAGGCGATCTCGGTCGCCGGCGTCATGGCGCTCGACGCGGCCGACATGCTGTTTCCGAGCTACCGCCAGCAGGGCGGCCTGATCGCCCGCGGCAAAGATCTCGTGGAGATGATGTGCCATTGCATCTCCAACAGCAAAGACAACCTCCTCGGCCGTCAGCTGCCGGTGCACTACACCTCCGCCGCGCACAACTGGTTCACCATCTCCGGCAATCTCGGAACCCAGTTTCCGCAGGCCGTCGGCTGGGCGATGGCGGAATCCAAGAAAGGCGGATCGCGGGTCGCGTCGAGCTGGATCGGCGAGGGCACGTCGGCGGAAGGCGACTTCCACTCTGCGTGCACTTTCGCCACGGTCTACCGCGCGCCGACGATCCTCAACGTCGTCAACAACCAGTGGGCCATCTCGACCAGCCAAGTGATCGCCGGCGGCGAGGCGACGACGTTCGCCGCGCGCGCGATCGGCTACGGCATCGCCGGCCTGCGCGTCGACGGCAACGACTTTCTCGCCGTCCACGCGGCGACGCAATGGGCGGCGGCGCGGGCGCGCGGCGGCCACGGGCCGACGCTGATCGAGCTCTACTCCTACCGCGCCGAGGCGCATTCCACGTCCGACGACCCGAGCCGCTACCGGCCCAAGGACGAGTACAAGGCTTGGCCTCTCGGCGACCCGATCGCGCGCTTGAAGGACCACTTGATCCTGCTCGGCGAATGGACCGAAGACCGGCACGCGGCGCTCGAGAAGGAGATGACCGAGCACGTGGTCAAATCCTACAAGGAGGCCGAAAGCCACGGCACCCTGCACGACGGCCCGCTGTCGCCGGTGCACACGATGTTCGAAGACGTCTACGCCGAGCAGACCTGGAATCTGCGCCGGCAGCGCCAGGACTTGGGAGTCTGACGATGCCGGCCAAGAACATGATCCAGGCCATCAACGACGGCCTCGACGTCTTGCTCGACACCCACGACGACGTGCTGGTGTTCGGCGAGGACGCCGGCTACTTCGGCGGCGTCTTCGGCTGCAGCCAGGGCCTGCAGAAGAAGCACGGCCTCGACCGCGTCTTCGACACCCCGATCAACGAGGGCGCGATCGTCGCCGCCGCGATCGGCATGGCGACCAACGGCATGCGCCCGATCGCCGAAATCCAGTTCGCCGACTACATCTTCCCCGCCTTCGACCAGATCGTCTCGGAGCTGTCGCGCATCCGCTACCGATCGGCCGGCCAGTTCACGACGCCGCTGACGATCCGCACCCCGTGGGGCGGCGGCATCCGCGGCGGCCAGACCCATTCGATGAGCCCGGAAGCGTTCTTCACCCACATTCCGGGGATCAAGGTCGTGGTCCCGTCCAACCCTTACGACGCCAAGGGCCTGTTGATCGCGGCCGCGGAATGCGACGACCCGGTGATCATTTTCGAGCCCAAGCGCCTGTACAACGGCCCCTTCGACGGCGACCCGAACAAGCCGGCCCTGTCGTGGGCCAAGCACCCCAAGGGCGAGGTGCCGGACGGCCGCTACACGGTGCCGCTCGGCGAGGCGGAAGTCGTGCGCGAAGGCTCCGAGATCACCATCGTCACCTACGGCACCTTGGTGCACGTGGCGCTCAACACCGCCGAGCAGGAAGGCGTCGACGCCGAGATCATCGACCTCAAGACGCTCGCGCCCTACGACATCGACACCATCGCCGCGTCGGTGAACAAGACCGGGCGCTGCGTCGTCACCCACGAGGCGCCGCGCACCTCGGGCTTCGGGGCCGAGCTGATCGCGCAGATCCAGGAAGAATGCTTCTACGCCCTGGAAGCGCCGATCGCGCGCGTCACCGGCTGGGACACGCCGTACCCGCACGCGCACGAGTGGTCGTATTTTCCGGGACCCGAACGCACCGCGCGCGCCATCAAGCGCGTTCTGGAGGCTTAAGACCATGGCCGAGTTCAAGTTCAAGCTGCCGGACGTGGGCGAAGGCGTCGTCGAGGCCGAGATCGTCGAGTGGCACATCAAGGTCGGCGAGCGCGTCGAGGAGGACGCCGTCCTCGTCGACGTGATGACCGACAAGGCGACGGTGGAGATTCCGTCGCCGGTCGCCGGCGTGGTGAAGAAGCTCGTCGGCGAACCCGGCGACGTCATGGCGGTCGGCACCGAGATCATCTTCATCGAGGTCGGCGGCGATCTGTCGGCCGACGAGATCAAGAAGCTCGAGCAAGACGCCGCGGCCGGAGTCGACGCGGCGGCGGAATCGAAGCCGGCCGCGCCCAAGAAAGATGACAAGAAGCAAGAAGACAAGAAGCCGAAAGCCGAGCCGAAGCCCGCCTCGGTGCCGGCGGTCGCCAAGCCGGCCGCGCCGGCGCAGCGCACCGGCCGGCCGCTGGCGTCGCCGGCGGTGCGTCAGCGCGCCCTGGACGGCGACATCGATCTCGCGACCGTGCCGGGCACCGGCCCCGCCGGGCGCATCACGCACCAGGACCTCGACGACTTCATCGCTTCCGGCGGCCGCCTGATGGCGCGGGCCGGCGGCGGCGGCGGCGGCGGGCTGGCCCCGCGCACCGGCGTGCACGAGTCCAAGGTCATCGGCCTGCGCCGCAAGATCGCCGACAACATGGCGCGCTCCTACCGCTCGATCCCGCACTTCGCCTACGTCGAGGAGGTCGACGTCACCGAGCTTGAGGATCTGCGCAAGCACCTCAACGCGACCAAGGCCGACGGCCAGCCGAAGCTGACCATGCTGCCGTTCCTGATCCAGGCCCTGGTCCGCGCCCTGCCGGAGTTTCCGCAGGCCAACGCGACCTTCGACGAAGAAGCCGGCGTCGTCACCGAATACGAAGCCGTCCACTGCGGCATCGCCACGGCGACCCCCAACGGCCTCATGGTGCCGGTGGTCAAGCACGCGGAAACGAAAGACATCTGGGAGTGCGCCGCCGACGTCGCGCGTCTCGCGCACGCGGCGCGCGACGGCAAGGCGTCGAAAGAAGAGCTCACCGGCTCCTCGATCACCATCACCAGCCTCGGCGCCCTCGGCGGCATCACCTCGACGCCGATCATCAACTACCCGGAAGTCGCGATCATCGGCGTCAACAAGATGGTCGAGCGCCCGATGGTGGTCGACGGCGAGATCAAGATCCGCCAGCTGATGAACCTGTCCTCGAGCTTCGACCACCGCATCGTCGACGGCTACGACGCGGCGCGCCTGATCCAAAAGGTGAGAGGCCTGCTGGAGCACCCGGCGACGATTTTCATGTGATGCGCCGCCCCGTCATCCTGAGCCGCAGGCGAAGGATCTCGAGGCGAGTCGGCCATTCCTGGAGTCCGAGATTCTTCGCTGCGCTCAGAATGACAAGGACTTTGAGCCGTCCGTTCCGCCGCGGCGCCCGGCTGTGGCGGCGGCGCGTTTCCCTGGCTAAGGTTCGCCCGAAACAGAGGGGCGGACCATGGACGACATCATCGCTTACGTGACCGAGAACCCGATCATCGCCGGCGGCGTCGCCGGCGGGGTCGTGCTGCTCGTGATCTTGATCCTGCTCGCCGGCCGCGGCGGAGCGAAGAAGCGGGACGCGGCGCCGGCGCGATCCGCACCCGCGCCCGCGCCGGCCGCGGAACCGGCGCGCGCCGCCGCGCCCGAGCCGGCTCCGGCGGCCGCGCCGGCGGCGCCCGTCGGCGACGACCCGGCCGAGCACGTGCGCGCCGCCGCCGTCGGCCGCGGCCAGGAGGCGGCGCCGGAGGCCGTCGCCGCGGTGCTGAGCCACTACAAGCCCCCGGCGACCGTTCTGTGGGTCGACGACCGGCCCGAGTCGGTCGCGCACGAAGCCGCCGCCCTGCGCGCGCTCGGCGCCCACGTCGACCAGGTCACCACCAACGCCGACGCCCTCGCGCGCCTCAAGGACCACGCCTACGACGTCGTCATCTCCGACATCGACCGGCAGGCGTCGGAAGGCGGCAAGGCCGGATTCTACCTGCCCGAGCAGATCAAGGATCAGACCGGCCAGGAGCGGCGCGTCGTCTTCTACGTCGGCGTCGTCACCCAGCGCCTGATCGGCGGCGTCCACCCGGCGACGAACTCCCCGGTCGAGCTGTTGCAGCTCGTGCAGAAGACCTGACGGCGCGCGCGTCGACTCAGGGCGGGCGTTCGTCGTTGCGGCGTTGAACCTGCGCCGCGGCGCAGGATCGTGATCTTCTGTTGATCGGGGAGACCGCCATGCTGACGCTTCTGACCGCCGCCGCGCTCGCCGCGTCGTCGCCGCACGACCCGGCGTCGACCTGCGACCTTGGGTCGCCGCACCCGGACATGCCGGACGCGTTCGCGCAGTTCGCGTTCCTGATCGGCGACTACGAGGTCGACAACCGGCTGATGACCGCGGACGGCTGGGGCGAACCGCAATGGACGGCGCGCTGGAACGGGCGCTACGGGCTCGACGGCCGCGCCGTCGTCGACACCTGGTACGACCCCGGCTACGGCGTGCGCGAACAATCCGGGATCGGCGTCAATCTGCGCCTCTACGACGCCGCCGAGGAGGTCTGGAAAATGGCCTGGCACTACACCGCCGACCTCGAAGTGCGCGAACTGCACGCCAAGCTCGGCGACGACGGCGTCCTGCGCATGTGGCAGGTCTATCCCGAAGCCGCCGAGCGACGCATCCGTTTCGAGGCCTACGACGACGGCCGTTGGGCGCGCATCGAACAGGCCCGCGACGAGGCGACCGGCGACTGGTCGGACTCGCGGATGCTGGACGCGCGGCCGGTGGCGTGCGTGGCGGCGGCGGACTGACGGCGGCCGACGCCGGCGCCATCCGGTCGGAGCCCGCCTCAGCATGTGGCGCGCGTGCGGCGGGCGGGAACGGAGCCGTCCCCCTTTGACCTCTCGCGGCCGCGCCGCTACCACCCCGCGAAACGATTGATCGCCTCGCGGAGCCCTTCATGAAAACGCGTGAATGCCAAGTCCTCGTCGTCGGCGGCGGCACCGGGGGCTATCCGGCCGCGATCCGGGCCGGCCAACTCGGCCTCGACGTCGTCCTCGTGGAGGCCGACCGCCTCGGCGGCACATGTCTCATTCGCGGCTGCATTCCCTCGAAAGCCGTGATCCACGCCGCGACCAAGTTCGAGGAGATGGGCAAGCACGCGGAAAGCGCCGAGCTCGGCATCTCGATCCCCGGCGCGCCGACCGTCGAGATGAAGAAGCTCGTCGCCTGGAAGGACGGTATCGTCGACAAGCTCTCCGGCGGCGTGAAGGGCTTGCTCAAGACCGCCGGCGCCGAGGTGGTCGAGGGCTGGGCGACGTTCTCCGACGCCAAGACTTGCGTGGTCAAGAACGGCAAGGACGAGGTTCAGATCAAAGCCGAACACGTGGTGCTCGCCACCGGCTCGACCGAGACCGAGCTGCCGTTCATGAAGTTCGACTCCAAGACCGTGATCTCGTCCCGCGACGCGCTCAAGCTGGACCACGTCCCGGAACACCTCGCCGTCGTCGGCGCCGGCTACATCGGACTCGAGATGGGCATCGCCTTCGCCAAGCTCGGCTCCAAGGTGACCTTCGTCGAGGCGCTCGACCGCATTCTGCCGCTCTACGACAAGGAGATGACGCGCCCGATCGAGATGTGGCTGAAGAAGCACGGCGTCGACGTGCACCTCGGGTGCAAGGCCAAGGGGCTGGGGACGAAGGACAAGGAACACGTCCTCAAGTTCGAAGACGCGTCGGGCAAAGAACAGAGCGTGCGCGCCGACACGGTGCTCGTCGCCGTCGGCCGCGCGCCGGTCACCGCGGGCTGGGGGCTGGAGAACATGGGCGTCGACATGGGCGGCCGCTTCGTCAAAATCGACGACCGCTGCGCCACCTCGATGCGCAACGTCTGGGCCGTCGGCGACCTCGTCGGCGAGCCGATGCTGGCCCACAAGGCGAGCCATCAGGGCGAGATGGTCGCCGAGATCATCGCCGGCCGAAAGCGGCGCTGGGATCACCTGAGCGTGCCCGCGGTCTGCTTCACCGAGCCCGAGATCGTCGGCGTCGGCCTCACCCCGGACGAGGCGAAAGCGGCCGGCGAAGACGTGATTGTCGGCAAGTTTCCGTTCGCCGCTTCGGGCCGGGCGCTCGCCATGGAGGCCGGCGCCGACGGCGGCTTCGTGCGTGTCGCCGCGCGGGCGTCCGACCACGTCGTGCTCGGCATCCACGCCGTCGGCGCGCACGTGGCGGAGCTGTCGGGCGAATTCTCCCTCGCGGTCGAGATGGGCGCGCGCCTCGAAGACGTCGCCGACACGATCCACGTCCATCCGACCCTGACCGAGGCTTTCGGCGAAGCCGCCATGGCGGCGCTCGGCCACCCGATCCACATCGCCGCGCCGAAGCGGTAGGGGCGGGCCGCCTAGCGCGCCGCCGCCTCTGTCGCGCGCATGACGCGAAGAAAGTTGCCGCTCCAGATTCTGCCGATGTCGTCTTCGGAATAGCCGCGCCGCAACAGCTCTTCGGTCAGCGCCGGCGACTCCGCCGCGTTGCGCCAACCTCCGACGCCGCCGCCGCCGTCGAAATCGGTGCCGATCGCGACATGGTCGATCCCGGCGACCGCGACGACATGATCGATGTGGTCGACCATGTCGGACACGGTGATGTCGCCGTACCGTTTCGACAGCTCGGCTTCGCGCCGATAGTAGGTGTCGATGGTCTCCTGCGACGCCGCCTGTCGACCCTTGCCAGTGTTGAGGTTGAGTTCGGCGCCGAGGGCGGACCGGGCTTCGAGATACTCCGGCGAGAACGTGCCCAGATAGCCCCGAACCGTGGAGATGCATACGACGCCGCCGCGATCGGCGATCATGCGGATCTGTTCGTCGGAGACGTTGCGCGCTTCGTCGAGAAGCGCCCGAACCCCTGAATGCGATGCGATGACCGGCGCACGCGACAAGGCGACGATGTCGGACGTCGTTCGCGGTCCGGCGTGAGAGACGTCGATGATGATCCCAGCGTTGTTGAGCGCTTCGACAAGATCCTGGCCGAGCGGCGTGAGACCTGGATCCGCTTCGGGGTCGCCATGTTCGGCTCTCGGCGACACGCTGCCGCCGAATTGATTGTTTCCGTAGTGGACGATCAGGACCGAGGTCACGCCGCGTTCACGCCACAAGGCGACGTTTTTCATGTCCTCGCCGAACGGGAACGCGTTCTCTATCGCCAGCAAGGCCACCAAGCGGCCCGAGGCGTTGATGTCGAGGATGTCGTCGGCGCTCCGCGCAAGAGCGATCTGGTTCGGATAGGCGCGCAGCATGCGGTCGATCGAGGCGTAGCTGATCTCGGCGTTTTCGAGCGCGTTCGCATAGCCTTCGAGTCCGAGAGGGCGCTGATCGCTAAACACGTTGATCATCTGCACGTCGAGGCCGCCGGCGCGCATCTTGGGCAAGTCGGTTTGCAGCGTCGTGAAGCCGCCGGGGTCCATCTCGGACGTTGCGTAGGCTTCTTCACGGAAGCCGATGTGCGCGTGCGCATCTAGCGTCAGAGTGCGAGTATGAATGGCGGAAGGGCTTCGTTCACGCCCGGAATAATCGTCGTGACCGGCGCGCGCGGCGACAAGGGTTTCAGAGGATGCGCACGCGGCCGCCAGTTGAAGTGAGATGACCGCGAGCAAGTGCGCTCGTGGCGTCAAGAGGGAATGGATTGTCATGCGACTCTTCCTGCTGTCGAAACATCCAACCGAGCCCGTCAACGAGCGTGATTTTTGGTATACCAAAAATCAACGCGCCAACAATTAACTCTTGGCAATGCAACGAAGCACTCAGAGCGATCTCGCTGAGACCACGCGCGAAGTGACGCAATTGCTTCGCAAGCAAATCGTCCGAGGTGAACGCATTCCTGGCGCTCCCTTGGTCGAGCGCCGGCTGTGCGCCGACATCGGCGTCAGTCGAACGCCGGTCCGCGAAGCGTTGCAGCGATTGCAGGAGGAGGGCCTTGTCGAGCCGCGAGGGCGTCGCGGACTCTCGGTGAGCAAATTGTCGTCGCACGAAGCGCGCGAACTCTACGAGTTGATCGGCGTCCTTGAGCGGCACGCCGTGACGACGGCGACGAGCATTTCAAAGAAAGAGTTGGCGCATCTCACCGCGCTTCATTCGACGATGCGAAAAACGTCAGATGATCTTGAAGGGTACATGCGGTTGGACGAAGAATTTCACGCCGCGCTGATCGCGCCGGCTGGTCGGCGAACCGCGCACGCAATGATCGAAAAGCTCAAAGCGCGCGCCGAGCGTTATGAGTGGACCTATTTTCGCGACACCCGTTCGTTTGCGACATCGATCCGAGAGCACGCAACCGTGCTTCGATCGCTGAAGGTCTCAGATTTTGAGAAAGCGGGTGAAATCGTAGAGCGCCATTGGTTGAACTGCCTGGATCGCCTCTTGACGGAGATGCGATAGGAGCGGGTCCTCGATTCAGAACCCCTGCAAAGCGGCCGTCAGTCCACGCCGCTCCACTCCGTCGAACAACACGCCATTCGATGAGTCGCCTTTGGGGCGGCGCAGATTACGATCCCGACTTCGTGCGCATGATGATCGCTGGAGTTAAAGCTCAATTTGGCCATCGGCGACGCCAACCCAATCGCGATCGAAGGGGCGCCCGTTTCGAAGACGTCGCCGGCGCGATCCACGTCCATCCGACCCTGACCGAGGCTTTCGGCGAAGCCGCCATGGCGGCGCTCGGCCACCCGATCCACATCGCCGCGCCGAAGCGGTAGGGGCGGCTAGTCGCAGCCGAGGTCGTCGACCATGAACTTGGCGTCCGAGCGGTAGCCGCGGTCCCATTCGACGTCGGTTTGGGCGGCTTCGATGAAATACCGGCACGCCGTCGCTCGGTCGCCGTCGGCGAACGCGATGTCGCCGAGCATGAATAAGGTTTCAACTCGGTGGGGGTCGCCGTCGAGTTGCGTTCCAATCTGCAGCGCGCGCTCTCCGGCTTCCTGGGCGGCGGCGTTCATTCCGAGGCCGTGAAATTGTGAGATTGCGTGGTTGAGCAGCTTCGCGTTTCGCGGGGTCGCCGCCAGATCCGGGAACCGCGCGTGCGCCCGCGCCGCGTATTCGCGGGCCGCCGCCATGTCGTCGTCGCCGACGACGAGTTGAACCGACGCCATGAGAAAAAGGAAGGCGTAGTTCGGGTCGCCGATTTCTTCCGCCGCGGAAAGCGCCGGTCCGACATAGGCGAAGGTGTCGGCGGTCGAGAGATGTCTGATTTCGGATTCGTTCAGAATGGAAGCCAGATTGAGGAGCGCTGTGCGCATTTCGGCGCGATAGCCGTAAGTCCGCGAAATGGTCAACGCCTGAAGCGCGTGATCGGCGCCGACTTGGAACTTGCCCTTGTCGAAATTGGCCTTCGACAGATCCAGATGAAAGTTGGCCATGCCGCGCTGATAGTTGAGTGACTCCATGAACAGGGTCGCCTCGGCGATCGCGTCGCGGGTTCCTGCTTCGTCGCTACTCATGATTGCTTCGACGGCCTGATCCATCAGCCAAACCGCGCGGTCGAAGTCGTCTTCCATGAGGGCGACCGGCGGCTTCGTCCCGGTGGAATCCTGAGCGGCGGCGGGCGCTCCGAGGGCGACCAGGAATGCGACAGCGAGGATCATTCGAACCGGCATGTTTCCCCTCTTTCCGCGATGATCGTCTCGTCGCCATGCGGTTGCAAGCTGTTGATCCGCCCGCCCACAAGCGCCGGGCTTCACCCCGCCTTGCCGTCGAAGCTGACGCTTTTGATCAGGGCGTAGACCTTGGCGCCTTTCTCCAGCTTCAGGTCCTCGACGGCGGCGCGGGTCAGGCGGGCGTGGAGGCGGCCGGCGGGGAGGTCGAGGAAGACCTCGGCGAACGGCGTCTCGGGGTCGGCGACGATCTCGGCGACGGTTCCCGGCAGCACGTTGCGGATCGACAGGCCGGTCGGCGGCGAAACGGCGACCGCCACGTCGCGGGCCCGGACCCGCAGGCGGACGCGGTCGCCGGCGGCGAGGCGCTCGTCGAACGCGACGTGCAGGGTTTCGCCGCCGACATCGACGTGGGTGAGCTTGAGCCGCGGGTCGTGGCGGAGGACGGCGCCCTCGAACAAAGTGCCGGCCTCGAAGCGGCCGGTGACCGGCGCGAGGTCGTCGCCGCCGATCACCGCGGCGGCG
>JAJFFL010000004.1 GCA_021776705.1 Alphaproteobacteria bacterium | reverse complement strand
GCCGCCACCTTGCGCGACCGCCACCGCCAGGGCGACGGCTGGCACGTCTACGTCGGGGCGGCGATCTACGGCCTGATTTTCGGGACGATCGTCGGCTTCGTGCTGGTGCCGATCCGCATCTCCATGCTCAGCGGCGAGGTTCCGACCAACATGATGGGCCCGATGGGAGCCGGCGTCTTGTTCGTCGTCATCGCGCTGCGCCGCGGCTGGATCGGCAAGCTGCCGTTCCTCGGCCCGCAGGTGCGCGCCTATCGCCGCGCGACGTTGCGCCGGATCATCGAAGTGTCGCAAAAGCAGCTCGACAAGCTCACGCCCCAAACTTTGGAGGCTGCGTCATGACCGCGCGCCGCATCGCCAAGGACCAGCCCGAGACGTTCGCATGGACCAAGGAGTCGCGCGCCGAGGTCAATTGGTGGCTCAAAAAGTATCCCGGCGACCGCCGCCGCTCGGCGGTGATCCCGATGCTGTGGATCGCGCAGAAGCAGGAGGGCTGGGTCACGGAACCGGCGATGCGCGCCATCGGCGCCGAGCTCGACATGGCCCACATTCGGGTGATGGAGGTCGCGTCCTTTTACACCATGTTCAATCTCGCCCCGGCCGGCGAGCACCTGATCCAGGTGTGCGGCACGACGCCGTGCATGATCCGCGGCAGCCAGGAGCTCAACGCCGTCTGCGAGCGCAAGATCGGCCCCAAAGGCGAGCTTTCGGCCGACGGCAAGTTCTCGTGGATGGAGGTCGAGTGCCTCGGCGCCTGCGCCAACGCGCCGATGGTCCAGGTCTCGACCCGGACGTCGGACCACTACTTCGAAGACCTGACGCCGGAGTCGCTTGAAAAGCTGCTCGACGATCTCGCCGCCGGACGCGAGGTGACGCCGGGGCCGCAAAACGGCCGCCAGACCTCGGCCCCGGCCGGCGAACCGAAAACGTTGACCGACAAGAAGCTCTACGACGGGTCGCTGGCCAAGCCGGTGACGCTGCCGAACACGGCGCCGAAGGAGAACGCGTGAGCGGAAGCGCGACATCGATGTTTTTGGCGATCCGGCCGCTGGTGGTCGCCGAAGCGCTGGTGCTCGTCGCGTGCGCCGCCGGCTTCGCGGCGACCGGGCGTGTCGCGTTCGCCGTGGTCGCCATGCTGGCGGCGGTCGTGTTCAGCGCCCTGATCGGCTGGACGCTGTTGACGCGCCGCAAACCGGCGGAGGACGGCGATGCGGCGTGACCTGCTTCTTTCCACGGCGTCCGCCGCGCTCGACGACGCCTATGACCTTGTTGCGACCGACCAAGACAGGAACGGCTGACGCGTCATGCTTGAAGACAAGGACCGCATCTTCCTGAACCTCTACGGCCGGCACGATCCCGGTCTCGAGGCGGCGAAGCTGCGCGGGGCCTGGAACGCCACCAAGGAGATGATCGACATGGGTCCGGAATGGATCGTCGATCAGATCAAGGCGTCGGGCCTGCGCGGGCGCGGCGGCGCCGGCTTTCCGACCGGGCTGAAGTGGTCGTTCATGCCGAAAGAGGTGCGCGAGCGGCCGCACTATCTTGTCGTCAACGCCGACGAGTCCGAACCGGGCACCTGCAAGGACCGCGAAATGATGCGGCACGACCCGCATCTTCTGATCGAAGGCTGCCTCGTCGCCTCCTTCGCGATGCGCGCGCGCGCTTGCTACATCTACATCCGCGGCGAATACGTCGACGAGCGCCTGGCGTTGGAGAAAGCGATCAAGGAGGCCTACGAGGCCAAGCTGATCGGCAAGAACAACGTCCACGGCTGGGACTTCGACGTTTACGTCCACCACGGCGCCGGGGCCTACATCTGCGGCGAAGAAACCGCGCTCCTGGAAAGCCTCGAAGGCAAGAAGGGCCAGCCGCGGCTGAAGCCGCCGTTCCCCGCCAACGCCGGGCTCTACGGCTGCCCGACGACGGTCAACAACGTCGAGTCGATCGCGGTCGCGCCGACGATCCTGCGCCGCGGCGCCGGCTGGTTCGCCGGCATCGGCCGGGCCAACAACACCGGCACCAAGGTGTTCTGCATCTCCGGCCACGTGAACAAGCCGTGCAACGTCGAAGACGCGATGTCGATTCCGCTCAAGAAGTTGCTGGAGGAGCACGCCGGCGGCGTCCGCGGCGGCTGGCAAAACCTCAAGGCGGTGATTCCCGGCGGCTCGTCGGTGCCGTGCATTCCGGCCGACGCCTGCGGCGACGTGTTGATGGACTTCGACGCGTTGAAGGAGCTCAAGTCGGGCCTCGGCACCGCCGCCGTCATCGTCATGGACAAGTCCACCGACATGGTGAAGGCGATCGCGCGCATCGCGTACTTCTACAAGCACGAGAGCTGCGGCCAGTGCACGCCGTGCCGCGAAGGCACCGGCTGGATGTGGCGGGTGCTCGAACGCATGGCGGCGGGCGAGGCCGAGCCGGAGGAGATCGACACCCTGCTCGAGGTCACCTACCAGGTCGAAGGCCACACCATCTGCGCCCTCGGCGACGCCGCGGCGTGGCCGATCCAGGGCCTCATCCGCCACTTCCGCCACGAGATCGAAGAGCGCATCAACGACTACCGAAACCGCAAGCCGCACGTGGTCGCGAAAGCCCTGCGCGCGAAAGCGGCGGCGGAGTGAGGTCATTTTTCAAATACCTTGTCGCTGCGTTTTTGGCGGCGATCGTCTGGATAGTCCCTACGACACCTCAGGCGCTAAGCGCCGCACGAGCGACGTTTGCAACCAACGATCCAGCATCAATCGCGGGGATGATCTCCGCAGGAATCGTGAATGTGGTCATGGCGACTGCGGGCATTTTTCTGGTGATCGGAGGAATTTGGTTTTCGGCGAGATTGGTGCTTCGGAAGCTCCGCCTGAAGATGAACAGAATTTGGAATATTCCCATCGCCGTGTTGGTCTTTTGGATGACGACGTTCGCCGTGATGGGATTGTATCTCAGTGACTTCGGTACGAGCCTCGCGCTGCATCAAGCAACTGTAGTTGCCACATTCACGGCTTCAATCCTGCCCGGCGCCGCATGGGGCGTTGTGTTCTGGATTCGAGCGCCGAAGGCTGACCAGAAGTCCGAATTGGAAGAGACGTTCGCATGACCGAAGACCTCCGCAAGCTCGTCGTCGACGGGATCGAAATCGAAGCGCCGGCCGACATGACGCTGTTGCAGGCGTGCGAGCTCGCGGGCGCTGAGATTCCGCGGTTTTGCTACCACGAGCGGCTGTCGATCGCCGGCAACTGCCGCATGTGTCTGGTCGAGGTCGTCGGCGCGCCGAAACCGGTCGCCTCGTGCGCCCAGGCGGTGTCGGATCTGCGTCCGGGCCGCGACGGCGAACCGCCGGCCGTCAACACCCGCACCGAGTACGTCAAGAAGGCGCGTGAAGGGGTGATGGAGTTCCTGCTCATCAATCATCCGCTCGACTGCCCGATCTGCGACCAGGGCGGCGAATGCGACCTGCAGGACCAAGCGGTCGCCTACGGGCGCTCGTTCACCCGCTACGACGAAAACAAGCGCGCCGTCGAAGACAAGAACATGGGGCCGCTGGTCAAGACGATCATGACCCGCTGCATTCAGTGCACCCGCTGCGTGCGCTTCATCTCGGAAGTCGCCGGGGTCGAAGAGATCGGCATGACCAGCCGCGGCGAAGACGCCGAGATCACGACCTATCTCGAAAAGTCGCTGACCTCGGAGCTCTCCGGCAACGTCATCGACCTGTGCCCGGTCGGCGCCCTGACGTCAAAGCCCTACGCCTTCAACGCCCGGCCGTGGGAGCTGGAGCCGACGGAGACCGTCGACGTGATGGACGCGCTCGGCAGCAACATCCGCGTCGACGCCCGCGGGCCGGCGGTGCTGCGGATCCTTCCGCGCGTCAACGAAGAGATCAACGAGGAGTGGATCTCCGACAAGACCCGCTTCGTCTGGGACGGCCTCGGTCGTCAGCGCCTCGACGCGCCCTACGTGCGCAAGAACGGCAAGCTGGAGACCGCGACCTGGACGGAAGCGCTCGACGCCGCCGCGGCGCGCCTCAAGGGCGACCCGGACAAGGTCGCGGCGATCGCCGGCGACCTCGCCGACGCGGAATCGATGAAGGCGCTGAAGGACCTGATGGCCTCGCTCGGCGTGCCGCACCTCGACTGCCGCCAGGACGGCGCCAAGATCGGCGGCGGCCCGCGCGAGGCCTATCTGTTCAACACCACGATCTACGGCGTCGAGGACGCCGACGCGATCCTGCTGATCGGAACCAACCCGCGGCTGGAGGCGCCGATCCTCAACGCCCGCATCCGCAAGACCTGGCTCGACAAGGACGACGTTCAGATCGGCGTCGTCGGCGAGCCGGAGGACCTGACCTACCCCTACGCCTTCCTCGGCGGCGGCGCCGACACCATGAAAGCGATCGCCGACGGCGCTCACGACTTTTTCCCGATCCTGGAGAAGGCCCGACGGCCGATGGTGATCCTCGGCATGGGGGCGCTGGCGCGGCCGGACGGGGCGGCGATTCTGAAGCTGGCGCACGACCTCGCCAAGAAGGCCGGGATGTTCATCGCCCCGACGGCGGAGGACCAGGAAGGCTGGAACGGATTCAACGTGCTGCACACCGCGGCGGCGCGCGTCGCCGGCCTCGACCTCGGCTTCCTGCCCGGCGAGCGCGGGCGCGACATCGCCGGCATCCTCGACGGCGCGGCCGCCGGCGACATCGAGACGGTGTACCTGCTCGGGGCCGACGAAATCGACGCCGCCAAGCTCAAGGACGCCTTCGTCATCTACCAGGGCCACCACGGCGACGCCGGCGCGCACGTCGCCGACGTGATCCTGCCGGGCGCGGCCTACACCGAAAAGCACGGGCTCTACGTCAACACCGAAGGCCGGGCCCAGCGCGGCCGCCGCGCGGTGTTCCCGAAGGGGCTGGCGCGCGAGGACTGGGCGATCCTGCGGGCGCTGTCGGAAAAGGCCGGCCGCACGCTCGCCTACGACTCGCTGGAGGAGCTGCGCGCGAAGCTGATGGAGGATCATCCGACGTTCGCCGCCCTCGACTACGCCCCCGGCGGAGCCAGCGCCGGGTCGTTCGCCGACGCCGAGGTCGGCGCCGCCGGCAAGCTTGATCCGGCGCCGCTGCGCAGCACGGTGTCGAACTTCCATTTCACCAACGCGATCGCCCGGGCCTCGAAGACCATGGCCGAGACCGACGCCGCCGTGCGCGCGGCGACGGGCGACCTGCGGGCGGCGGAGTAAGGGATGACGAAAGAAACGGCTTTGAACGTCGCGCGGGCGCCGCGCCGGATCGCCGCGGCCTTGGCCGCCGCCGGGCTCGCGTTCGCCAGCCTCGCTCCGGCCGCGGCGCAACCGGGCGACGTCCGTCTCAGCGAAGCGTCGGCCGCCGCGATCGTCGCCGGCTGCCGCGCTCACGCGGATGAAAACGGCTACGACCTGACCATCGCCGTCTACGACGAGGGCGGAAATCTCAAGGCTCTGACGCGGATGGACGGGGCGACGCTGCGCAACCTCCGAATCGCGCAATGGAAGGGCGAGTCGGCGGCGCGCGGGCAGCGTTATTCGGGGCCGACGGCGGAGGCCGTCGCCGAAGGGCGGATCAACGCCGCGTTCGCGCCGGACACGGTGACCTACCGCGGCGCGGTGCCGATCTTTTCGCACGCCGGCGCGCCGCTCGGCGGCGTCGGCGTGTCGGGCGCGACCGGCGAACAGGACGAACAGTGCGCCGAGGCCGGAATCGCCGCGGCGGATCTCTTGACGGCGAAACCTGAGTAGCAAGGCGACGGAGCAGGGCATGGGACGACTGATCGCCGAACACGGGCCGCTGCTCGGCGTCGCCTTGTCGGTGGCGCAGATCTTCGCCTTCGTGGTCGTGTTGTTGTTGAGCCTCGCGTTCCTGCTGCTCGCCGACCGCAAGATCTGGGCGGCGGTGCAGATGCGCAAAGGCCCCAACGTCGTCGGGGCGTTCGGGCTGCTGCAGTCGTTCGCCGACTTCTTGAAGTTCGTGTTCAAGGAGATCGTGGTGCCGGCCGGGGCCGACCGGACGCTGTTTTTGCTCGCGCCTTTGTTGACCTTCACCTTGGCGTTCATCGGCTGGGCCGTGGTGCCGGTGGCGCCGGGCTGGGTGATCGCCGACCTCAACGTCGGGATCTTGTACCTGTTCGCGATCTCCTCGCTCGGGGTCTACGGCATCATCATCGGCGGCTGGGCGTCGAACTCGAAGTACCCGTTCCTCGGCGGCCTGCGCTCGGCGGCGCAAATGGTCTCCTACGAAGTCTCGATCGGCTTCGTCTTGATCACCGTCCTGGTGCTCGTCGGGTCGCTCAACCTCACCGACATCGTCGAGAACCAGGAAGGCGGCCTGTTGAACTGGCACGCCTTCGCGCCGGCGACGATCGTCGTCATGTTCCCGATGTTCGTGATCTTTTTCATCTCCGCCCTGGCCGAAACCAACCGGCCGCCGTTCGATCTGCCGGAAGCGGAATCCGAACTCGTCGCCGGCTACCAGGTCGAATACTCGTCGACCCCGTATCTGCTGTTCATGATCGGCGAATACCTCAACATCGTCATGATGTGCGCGCTGCTGACGATCCTGTTCATGGGCGGCTGGTACGCGCCGCACCCGGCGCTCGAGACCGTGTTCATTCCGCCGGTGTTCTGGTTCGCGCTCAAGGTTTGCTTCTTCTTCTTCCTGTTCGCCATGGTGAAGGCGATCGTTCCGCGTTACCGCTACGACCAGCTGATGCGACTCGGCTGGAAGATCTTCCTGCCGACGTCGCTCGCGGCCGTGATGGCCGTCGGCGCTTACGTCACCTACGTGGGGACCGGATGACCCGCATCGTTCAAGCCATACGCGGCGCCTTCCTGATGGACTTCATCGGCGCCTTCTTTCTCGGGATGAAGTATTTCTTCCGCCGCAAGGCGACGCTGTCCTACCCGTTCGAAAAGGGCCCGTTGAGCCCGCGCTTTCGCGGCGAACACGCCCTGCGGCGCTACGCCAACGGCGAGGAACGCTGCATCGCCTGCAAGCTGTGCGAGGCGATCTGCCCGGCGCAGGCGATCACCATCGAGGCCGAACCGCGCGAAGACGGTTCGCGCCGCACCACCCGCTACGACATCGACATGGTGAAGTGCATCTACTGCGGCTATTGCCAGGAGGCCTGCCCGGTGGACGCCATCGTCGAAGGCCCGAACTTCGAATTCGCCGTCGAGACGCGCGAAGAGCTGTACTACGACAAAGACCGCCTGCTCGCGAACGGAGACCGCTGGGAGCGCGAAATCGCCAAGAACCTGGAACTCGACGCGCCGTATCGATAAAAGGCGCGGCGTCTTCGTCGGGCGGCGACTCGCGCCGTTCGCGCCGGCGCGACACGAACATGGACTTTCAGGGCGCCGTCCGGCGTCCGGACCATCGACACGGGACTGAGGAGACAGGGCGGCATGGCCTTGCAGGCGGCGGCGTTTTGGATACTGGCGGCGGTGGCCGTCGTTTCGGCGTTCAGCGTCGTGGCGGCGCGCAATCCGGTGCGCTCCGTGATGTGGCTGATTTGCGCCTTCTTCACTTCCGCCGGCCTGTTCGTGCTCATCGGGGCGGAGTTTCTGGCGATGCTGCTGGTCGTCGTCTACGTCGGCGCGGTGGCGGTCTTGTTCCTGTTCGTGGTGATGATGCTCGACGTCGACTTCGTCGAGCTCAACCAGGGCTTCTTGCAGTACATGCCGTTCGGAGCCCTGGTGTCCTTGATTCTGTTGACCGAGCTGGTGCTCGTCGGCTCGACGTTCGTGTTCGCGGATCCCGACGCCGCCGGCCGGGCGGCGTTCAGCGCCGCCGGTCCAACCAACGCCGAGGCGATCGGCGCGGTGCTCTACGATCAGTACATCTACTACTTCCAGGCGGCGGGAATCGTGCTGCTGATCGCCATGATCGGCGCCATCGTGCTGACTTTGCGCCACAAGCCGGGCGTCCGCCGCCAGGACGTCGGCAAACAGGTCGCGCGGCGCCCCAAGGACGGCGTCGAACTCATCGACGTCAAGCCGGGGAGCGGGATATGAGCTTCACCGAACTTGCTCTCGGCAACTATCTGGCGCTCGCCGCGGTGCTGTTCACGATCGGCGTGTTCGGCATCTTCGTGAATCGCAAGAACGTCATCATCATCTTGATGTCGATCGAACTTCTTCTGCTCGCCGTAAACATCAATCTGGTCGCGTTCTCCGCCTTCCTGGGCGACATCAAGGGCCAGGTGTTCGCGATGATCGTGCTCACGGTCGCCGCCGCCGAGGCCGCCATCGGGCTCGCCATCCTCGTCGTCTACTTCCGCAACCGCGGCGACATCGCGGTGGAAGACGTCAACTTGATGAAGGGCTGACGCGCCGATGTACGAAGCGATCGTCTTTTCGCCGCTGGCCGGGGCCGTCGTCGCGGGCTTGTTCCGCAAGCCGCTCGGCCCGAAGCCGGCGATGTATCTCACGACGGCGCTGTTGTTCGTGTCGGCCCTGTTGTCGCTGTTCGCGCTCTACGACGTGGCGTTCCGCGGCCACGAGGTGACGCTGCAGCTGTTCACCTGGTTCGCGGTCGGCGACTTCTCGGCCGATTGGGCGTTGCGGATCGACACGCTGACGGCGGTGATGCTCGTCGTGGTCACCGGCGTGTCGTCGCTCGTCCACCTGTATTCGATCGGCTACATGGACCACGACCCCGACCAGGCGCGGTTCTTCAGCTATCTGTCGCTGTTCACCTTCGCCATGCTGATGCTGGTGACGTCGGACAACTTCATGCAGCTGTTCTTCGGCTGGGAGGGCGTCGGCCTCGCGAGCTATCTGTTGATCGGCTTCTGGTACAAGAAGCCGTCGGCCAACGCCGCCGCGGTGAAGGCGTTCGTGACCAACCGCGTCGGCGATTTCGGCTTCGCCCTTGGGATCATGGCGATCTACTTCACGTTCGGCTCGGTCGAGTTCGACGTCGTGTTCGACGCCATCGCCGCCAACGCCCCGGTGACGCCGTTCGGGGCCGAGGCCGCGGTTCCGGCGCGCGACGCCGTGGTTCCGTTCCTGAACTGGAACGTCAACGCGATCGAGCTCAGCGCGGTGCTGTTGTTCATCGGCGCCATGGGCAAGTCGGCGCAGTTCTTCCTGCACGTTTGGCTGCCGGACGCGATGGAGGGCCCGACGCCGGTCTCGGCCCTGATCCACGCCGCGACGATGGTCACCGCCGGCGTGTTCCTGGTGGTCCGCTGTTCGCCGATTTATGAGCACGCGCCGTACGCGGCGATGTTCGTGACCGCCATCGGCGCCGTCACCGCGCTCTACGCCGCGACCGTCGGGCTGGCCCAGAACGACATCAAGCGGGTGATCGCCTATTCCACCTGTTCGCAGCTCGGCTACATGTTCTTCGCCGCCGGCGTCGGGGCCTATGGCGCGGCGATGTTTCATCTGTTCACCCACGCCTTCTTCAAGGCGCTGCTGTTCCTCGGCTCGGGGGCGGTGATCCATGCGCTGCACGACGAGCAGGACATGCGCAAGATGGGCGGCGTGTGGAAGAAGATGCCCTGGACCTGGGGCCTGATGATCGTCGGCACGCTGGCGCTCACCGGAGTCGGAATCCCCGGCACGCCGATCGGCTTCGCCGGCTTCTTCTCCAAAGACCGGATCATCGAGGACGCGTTCCTGGCCGGCGAGGCGGGGCTCGACGTCGGCATGCTGGCGTTTTGGATGGGCGTGATCGCGGCGTTCTTGACCAGCTTCTATTCCTGGCGACTGATCTTCATGACCTTCCACGGGACGTTCAAAGGCCCGGCGTCGGACTTCGACCACGCCCACGACGCGCCGTGGGTGATGCGCGGGCCGCTCGTCGTCCTGGCGCTCGGCGCGGTGTTCGCGGGGGTGCTGTTTTACGGGCCCTTCGTCGGCAAGGGCCAGGAGGGCTTCTGGCGCGAAAGCGTCTACGTCGCCTACGAGGACCACGGCGACGCCGCGGCGACTGACCACGGCGCGGCCGTCGCGCACGACGTTTCCGAGACGGAGACCGAAGACGCCGCCGCGATCGACGACGCCGCCGACGCGCTGGAAGGCGCCGCCGCGCCGGCCGCGGTCGACGCCGCCGAAACCGACGCCGCCGTCCCCGACGCCGCGCACGCCGTCGTCGCCGACGCCGCGCACGCCGCCGACGGCGGACCGCCGCGGTATGTCGAACACCACGTTCCCGACTGGGTCCTGTGGGCGCCGTTTTGGGTGACCCTGGCCGGCTTCGTGTTCGCGGTCCTGTTCTACGGCTTGCGCGAAGGCGTTGGCGCGGCGATCGCGGCGCGCGGCGGGCCGTTGCACTCGTTCCTCTTCAACAAGTGGTACTTCGACGAAATCTACGACTTCATCTTCGTGCGCGGCGCGCGCGGCCTCGGCGACCTGTTTTGGAAGGGCGGCGACCAGGGCACGATCGACCGCTTCGGCCCCGACGGCGTCGCCGCGGCGACGCTGTTGTCCGGCAAGCGGGTGGCCAAGTCGCAGACCGGCTATCTGTACCACTACGCGTTCGTGATGCTGATCGGCGTGGCGGCGTTCGCGACCTTCCTCCTGTTCTCGGCGCGGGGAGGATGACGCCATGATCGCCGGCGCGCCGATCCTCTCCATCATCACGTTCACGCCGCTCGTCGGCGCGGCGTTCATTCTGCTCACCCGCGCCATGGCCCGCGGCGAGGACGCGCCGCGCGTCGCCGCCAACGCCCGCTGGCTGGCGCTGCTGGTGACCGGGGCCGTGTTCGTCCTCTCGGTGCTGCTGGTGGTCGCGTTCGATCCCGCCGACTCCGGCTTCCAGTTCCAGGAAAGCGCCGCCTGGCTCGGCGACAACATCAACTACCGGATGGGCGTCGACGGGATCTCGGTGCTGTTCGTGCTGCT
>JAJFFL010000300.1 GCA_021776705.1 Alphaproteobacteria bacterium | reverse complement strand
GCGACAAGCGCACCTATCAGATGGATCCGGGCAACGCCGCGGAAGCGCTTCGCGAAGTCGAACTCGACCTCGAGGAAGGCGCAGACCTCATCTTGATCAAACCCGGCCTGCCCTACCTCGACATCGTCAAGACCGTCGTCGAGGAATTCCAGGCTCCGACGTTCGCGTTCCACGTCTCGGGCGAATACGCGATGCTGATGGCGGCGGCGAAAAACGGATGGATCGATGAAGAGCGGGCCATTTTGGAGACCTTGTCGTGTTTCAAGCGCGCCGGCGCGGCGGGGGTGATCACTTATTTCGCTCCGCGGCTGGCGAAATGGCTGACCGCCTGACGAGCAACGGCGATCGTCGGATCGCAGAGCTAGTGCGCCGCCGCTGCTTTGGCCGCGCTTCAGCTTCGCGCCGGAACGCCACTCTCAGGGCCGCCCGCCGCCCATCAAGCCGACGGGGGCCTCAAACGCGAAATGGGAGGCAGGGACCAATTGAACACGATCGCGAACGCACGCACGACGAAGCCGAAGACCGCCGCGGCGGCTGCGGCCCAACCGGCCGGCGCCCCGAAGGACAAGGCGAAAACATAGGCGACGGCGCCCGCAAGGGCCGCGAGCGCATAGACTTCTTCTCTGAGAACCAGCGGCACGTCGTTGACGATCACGTCGCGAACCAGGCCGCCGAAAGTCGCACTCATCACCCCAGTGAGAACCGCGATCGTCCAGTGCGCTCCGGCCGCCAGCCCGGCTTGCGCGCCGATCACGGCGAACACCCCGAGGCCGATCGCGTCAGCCCACACCAACGCGGCGCGCCGAGAACCGATCACCAATGCGGACCCGAAGTAGCCGACCAAAGCGCCGGCGACCGCGATCCCCAAGTATTCCGGTGCGCGCACCCAGTAGACCGGCGTCGACCCGAGCAGCAGGTCGCGCAGCGTGCCGCCGCCCATGCCGGTGACGGCGCCGATGATCGCCGCACCAAACGGATCCAATTCTTTTCGCGCCGCGGTCATGCCGCCTGAAAACGCGAAGACGAAAATCCCCGCAAAATCCAACCAAAGGAAGACGCCTTCGATGGTCACGTTTTTGCGTCCGCATGTTCAAGCCGCGCGATCAAGCTGGACGTGTCCCAGCGCCGACCGCCCATGGCTTGCACCTCGGCGTAGAATTGATCGATCAAGGCCGCAGCGGGCAAGCTGGCGCCGTTGACGCGCGCCTCGTCGAGGGCGATCCGAAGGTCCTTGCGCATCCAGTCGACGGCGAATCCGAAATCGAACTCACCTCGCGCCATGGTCTTGGCGCGGTTGTCCATTTGCCAAGACTGGGCCGCGCCTTTGCCGATCGCGTGCAACACCAGGTCGACGTCAAGACCGGCGCGCTTGGCGAAGTGCACGCCTTCGGACAACCCTTGAAGCAGCCCCGCGATGCACAGCTGATTGACCATCTTCGTCAGTTGGCCTGCGCCGGCCTCGCCCATTCGCGTGATCGCTTGGGCGTAGGACGACATCACAAGTTCGGCGCGGGCGAAGTCGTTATCGGCCCCGCCGCACATGACCGTCAGGGCGCCGTTCTCGGCCCCGGCTTGCCCGCCCGACACCGGCGCATCGACAAACCCGCTCGCCTTGTTGCGGGCCGCCGCGTCCAATTCCCGCGCCACCGTGGCGGACGCGGTCGTGTGGTCGATCAGGACGGCGCCTTCCGACATCGCCGCCAAAGCCTGAAACCCGACGTCGCGTACATCAGCGTCGTCGCCCACGCACATGAAAACGAATTCCTTGCCGGCGACGGCGTCTACAATCGAGGCGGCGGGCGCGCCTTCATGGCGCTTGGCCCACGCGACGGCCTTGTCACGGGTTCGATTCCAGACCGTCGTCGCGTGCCCCTTGGCCGCCAAATGGCCCGCCATGGGAAATCCCATGACCCCGAGCCCCAGAAACGCCGTGTCGGCCATGTCCGCCTCCTCTCCCATTCGTCGCCGCAGTTGGTAAGGTGCGCGGGCTGGGGAAGCAAAGGGGTATGGCGTGCGCATCGTTCTGCGCTGGTTTACGCGACTGCTCGTCGTGTCGTTGGTGATCGTCGCCACCACAACGGGCTGGATCGCCTGGCGGTTTCGCGCGTCGGCGCCGCAAGTGACGGGCGTCGTCGCCGTCGACGGCGTTTCCGGCCCGGTCACCCTTGCTCGGGATCGCTACGGCGTGCCGCACGTGTTCGGCGCAACGGACACGGACGTTTTTTACGGTCTCGGCTTCGCGCACGCACAAGATCGTTTGTTTCAAATGGATCTGGTGCGGCGATCGGTTGAAGGGCGGCTTTCAGAGATTCTGGGCGGCGCGGCGCTGCGGCTCGACGCGCGGGCCCGGATCAAGGGTTACAACGAGGTCGCCGATGCGACCGTCGCCGCTCTCGACGATCGGGAGCGCGGAATTCTCGACGCCTATGCGGCTGGCGTGAACGCGGTCATCAACGGGCCGTCGAAAAAGTGGCCGCCGGAGTTTGCGCTGCTGCTGTACGCGCCGGAAACATGGGATGCGGCCGACACGGCGTCGGTGTGGCTGTACATGGCGGACAATCTTGTCGCCGGCGCGGGATCCGAGTTCGAACGCGTCACCCTCAAGAATATCTTATCCGCATCTCAATTGGAGGAGTTCGTCCGAGGCTATCCCGATTATGGGACGGTGGCTCTGGACGAAGCCGACTTGGGCCTTGCGCCGACCCGAGGGCCCGCTGCTCTCGAAGGCGAACCGGCGTTCGACGGCGCCGATCCCGTCGTCGGCGTCGAAACCGAACCGACGCCGGGCTCCAACAATTGGGTTTTGTCCGGCGACCGCACGGCGAGCGGCAAGCCGATTCTCGCCAACGACCCGCACTTGGGGCTTCAAACACCCAGCATTTGGTACTTCGCCCGCTTGGCGTTGACGACCGGCGACGTGGTCGGCGCGAGCATTCCCGGGGCTCCGTTCGTTATTCTGGGTCGGAACGAACGCATCGCGTGGGGCTTCACCAACACCGAATTCGATGTCGTCGACTATGTTCCGGTGGCGCGCGACAGCGTCGCATCGGACGTTCGAACCGAAACCATCAAGGTTCGGTTCGGCGGCGATGTGGGCGTCGACGTGCGACAGACGGCGCGCGGACCGATTCTCGACCCGGCCTACTTCAACCTTGAGGCGTTCGGCGACGCCGACGTGATCTTGCAGACGACCGCCGACGACCATGACAACGCGATCGCCGGAGCGGCGTTGAAGTTGATGACGGCGGCGAATTGGCGCGAATTCGTCGACGCCGGTCGCGGCTGGATCGCGCCGATGCAAAACATGGTTTACGCCGATGTCGACGGGAACATCGGCTACACGACCGCTGGTCGAATGCCCCGTCGCGACGCCGCGGGCGCCTGGATCGGTGAAATTCCGTACGACGCGTTGCCGAGGGTGTTGAACCCGGCGTCGGGTCGGGTGGTGACGGCCAACAACAAGATCGCGCCCGACTCCTATCCCTACCCCTTGCCCGGCGACTACGCTGTGTATCGGGCGCGCCGTATTACCGAACGGCTCGACGCTTCTCGCTTGCACGACATGTTTTCGACCCGACGCCTGCAGACCGACGTGACGTCGGACCACGCTCAGCGTCTGTTTGAGGCGCTGCAGCGGGCGCAACCCGAAACCGACTACGGGCGATTCCTCTTATCCCTGCTTCAGGACTGGGATGGAACCATGGCGATCGACGCGGCCGAGCCGCTCGTATTTTCGCTCTGGATGAAGGAACTGCACGTTTCGGTCTACGCCGACGAACTCGGCGAAGTGTTTCCGAGCTTCTTCACGTCGCGCCGCGTGTTCATGGATGATGTTCTCAACGGGTCATTGTCGAATTGGTGCGACCATGTCGACACGGAGATCCGCGAGACGTGCGCCGTGACATCCGGGCGGGCTCTGGACAACGCGGCGCGTCGACTGATCGAGGACTTCGGCGACGATCCCGGCGCCTGGGCGTGGGGCGACGCTCATCCGGCGACGTTCGGGCACCCTCTCGCCGCGTTCGGTTCATGGGCCGATAAGGCGTTCAGCGTCCGCGTGCCGCACGGGGGCGACGGCTCGACCGTGAACGTCGGGCACTTTTCCTATCGCAGCGGCGACTTTGAATCGACGTTTGCCGCGTCGATGCGTGCGATCTACGACCTTGAAGATCTCGACGGCTCGCTTTTCGTCCACGCGCCAGGCCAATCGGGTCACCGGATGTCGCCGCACTACGACGACCTCGCGGCGCTGTGGGCCGCCGGCGAATACATCACCATTCGCACGGATTGGTCGTTGGAATTGCCGCCGCCGGAAATGCGGTTGCTTAGGCTTTGCCCGTCAAGCGACCGGTTGTGCCGTACGCCCCGCGAAGAAAGGTGAGCGCTTCGGCTTCCGACGGCCCGTCGAAAGTTTTGACTTCGCCGATCAACGCGACATGGTCTCCCGCGTCGTTGCGGGCCCAGACGGAACACGCGAACCGCGACACGGCTCCTTGCACCAAAAGCGCGCCTTCGGCGCCGTGTTCAAACCGCGCGTCCCCGGGGGTAATTTCGGAGTCCGTGGCGAACCGTTGCGCCAAATCCGACTGACCGCCGGCCAGCACGCTGATGCCGAATGCCGGCGCGTCGGCGAAGGTTCGAAACCTCAGCGAATCCTTGCCGATGCACCAGCCGATCAGGGGCGGCGACAGGGAGACCGAGTGAAACGAGTTTACGGTGATCCCGAATCCGCCGCCGCCGGCCGCTGGGACAGCGACGATCGTGACGCCCGTGGCGTAGGCGCCCAATGCGCGTCGAAGGGCGATCGAAGCGTTGATTTCGTTCATCTCGGACCGTTTCCTCATTACACCGGACATTAACGACATCGCGGTTAACGTGCCTCGGAAGCAGTCGGAGCACGTGAGCCATGGCGGGCGATCAACCGATCGTCATCAAGAAAGTCAAGAAAGCCGGTGGTCACGGCCACCACGGCGGCGCGTGGAAAGTCGCCTACGCCGACTTCGTGACCGCAATGATGGCGTTCTTCCTTTTGATGTGGCTGATCAACACCACCACGCCAGAACAAAAGCGCGGCATCGCCGACTATTTCGCACCCGCCAGCGTTTCGCCGTCGACGAGCGGATCAGGTTCCATCCTGGGCGGCACGTCGTTGGGCGAAGACGGCGTCAAGGGACGCGGCACATCGTCCGTCGTTGAACGCCTCTCGCCGCGTGCGCAACGAAAAGCCAGCGTCGACAAGCAGGAAACGCCCGAAGCCGCACCGGCGTCAAAATCCAAAGACACCGCGTCGTCCGATCCGCTTCAGGACGCCATGTCGCGACGCGAAGAAGCCGCCTTTCGCTCGGCCGAAATTTCTCTGCGGCAAGCCCTTCAGGACATGCCCGAGCTGGCCGAATTGTCTAAACACGTGCTCGTCGACCAGACTCCGGAAGGTTTGCGCATTCAGCTGATCGACCAAGAAGGCCGGCCGATGTTCGAGCCTGGCTCCGCCGAACCTTTGGACCGCACGACGACCCTGTTGCGCGCCGTGGCCAAAGTGGCGGTGAAGCTGCCGAACCGGATTTCCGTGGCCGGCCATACCGACGCCGCGCCCGCGCCGACTTCGGGAATGTCGAACTGGGCGCTGTCGGCGGCGCGCGCCAACGCGGCGCGGGAAATTCTGGAAGAATCGGGCCTTGCGGCGGACCGCACGTATCAAGTCTCGGGAAAGGCCGGGTCCGAGCCTTTGTTCCCGGACAATCCGTACATGGCCGGCAACCGGCGAATTTCGATCGTCTTGCTGCGCGAGGCCCCGGTGCTTCCCCCGGACCACAAACTCTGATCCAGGGGCGCCCTGCGCGAGAATCGCGTGCTAGCGTCGCCGTGACGGGTTCCCAATTCGTTCGCGGTTAGCTTTTCAGGCTGGATGGACATCACCGCCGACATGGTCTGGCAGATGTGGGTCGTGCTCGCTCTCATCGCGGGCGTGATCACGGTGTATTGCCTCGACCGCTTTTCCATCGAGCTGGTTTCCGCGACGACGGTCGCGATGTTCCTCGTCTTCTTTCACGCCTTTCCACTGCCGAACTTCGGGCCTACGGAGATTCTCGCCGGCTTCGCCAACCCGGCGTTGATCACGATCATGGCGTTGTTGATCATTGGCCAGGGCATGTTTCAGACCGGAGCTCTGGAGGGACCGGCGCGGCGGCTTGCGCGCCTGTCGGAGAAGCATCCGCGCTTCGTGCTGACGTTGCTGTTCGCGTCGATGTTCGTCGTCAGCGCGTTCTTGAACAACACGCCGGTGGTCGTGATGTTCATCCCGATCGTCGCCGCCCTCGCCGGCCGCCTCGGGCGCTCTCCGTCAAAGGTCATGATCCCGTTGAGCTTTGTTTGCATCCTCGCCGGGATGACGACGCTGATCGGATCGTCGACCAACCTGCTGGTATCGGACGCTCTCCGGCAAGCCACCGGCGAAGGACTGGAGTTCTTCGCGCAGACGCGGATCGGGTTGATGCTCGCCGGCGTGGGGCTCGTCTACATGCTGCTTTTCGCCGGCCGCCTCTTGCCCGACCGAAAGTCGCCCGACGAAGAAATTGCGGGTGAAAGCGGCCGCCAGTTCATCGCGCAAATTGAGATCACACCTGACCACCCGCTGGTCGGGCACGCGTCGCGCGCCGGGCTGTTCGAAGAGCTGCGCGACATGACCGTGCGCCTCATCCAGCGCGGCGAGCACGCCTATCTGCCGCCTTTCGACGGCCTGACGCTGCGCCCCGGCGACCTCATCATCGTCGCCGCGACACGCAAGACGATCACGGACGTGATTTCATCGCGCACCGGCTTCTTCGCCGGCGCCATCGAGGCCGCGGCCGGCGACGAAGTCTTGACGTCCGGCGACGACGAAGAGACTCCGGATCTGTCGATCGTCGAAGCGGTCGTGGCGCCCGCGTCTCGATTGATCGGACGCTCGATCGAACAGGCGGCGTTTCGGACCCAGACCGGCTGCGTTGTGATCGGCGTGCAACGTCGGAGTCGCATGATCCGGACGCGGATGACCGAAATTCGACTTGAGTCCGGCGACGTGTTGCTGGTCCTGGGTTCCCGGCGGGCGCTTCGTGCGTTGCGCGAGCAGCGCGATGTTCTGCCGCTGGAATGGTCGGCCACGGACGTCCCGGACCTGGGAAGAGCCGCGACGGCGCGGCTGGTGTTCGCCGGCGTCGTGATCTTGGCGTCGACCGGAATCATTCCGATCCTCCACGCCTCCGTGATCGGCGCTCTGACGATGCTGATCGCCAAGTGCATCAATTTCCGCCAGGCCGCGCGCGCATTCGATCAGCGCATCTATCTTTTGATCGGCGCGGCCTTTGCGCTTGGGGGCGCGTTGCAGGCGACCGGCGGTGCGGATTTTCTGGCCGGGGGCGTGGTCGGGCTCGCGGAGCCCTTCGGGCCGCTGGCGCTGCTGTCGACAATGTTCCTCTTGGTCGCGGTCTTGACCAACATTCTGTCGAACAGCGCCACGGCGATCTTGTTCGCGCCCATCGCCGTCAGCGCGGCGGAGCGCACCGGGATCGACCCGACCATCTTCGTTCTGACGGTCCTGTTCGCCGCCAACTGTTCCTTCGCGACGCCGATCGCCTATCAGACCAACCTTCTGGTGATGGGGCCCGGTCGGTACCGATTTACGGATTTCATCCGCGTCGGCGGCCCGCTGGTCGTCGTAATATGGATCACCTACACCGCCATCGCGGCTTGGAGTTTCGACCTGTAGGGGAACGCGCTATCGTGCCGCCGCCAGCCGCAACTCGGACGCCCGCGTGACCCGCCCCTTCGCCACCCGATCGCTGCAGTTCTACCTCACGGCCCCGTCGCCGTGCCCGTACCTGCCCGATCGCGAGGAGCGCAAGGTGTTCACCCACCTCGAGGGCGTCGACGGCGTCGCGCTAAACGACGCATTGACCCATGCCGGTTTTCGTCGTTCGCAGAGCATCGTCTATCGGCCCGCTTGTGAACATTGCGACGCGTGTTTGTCGGCTCGCGTCGTCGTCGACGAATTTCAGCCGTCGCGCACGCAGCTGAAAACCATGAAGCGAAGCGCCGACTTGCAGCGGTCGCGGCGTCCGGCTTCAGCCACGGACGAGCAATTCGAACTTCTCGAACGCTATCTGTCGTCGCGTCATGCCGAAGGCGGCATGAACGACATGTCGTTCGGCGACTACGCGATGATGGTCGCCGACACGCCGGCGCGAACCCACATCACCGAGTACCGCAACCCTGAGGGCGGCCTCGCGGCCGCCGCTCTCGTGGACGCGCTTAGCGATGGATTGTCCTTGGTGTACAGTTTTTTTGATCCCGATATGCCGCGGCGCAGCCTCGGCGCCTTCATCATCCTGGACCACGTCGTGCAAGCCCGCGCTTCCGACTCGGACTTCGTCTACTTGGGGTACTGGGTCAAAGGCAGCCCGAAGATGGACTACAAGCGGCGCTTCGGACCACTCGAAGTATTGCGCGCGGGCGGTTGGACGCGGCTGGGCGCCGACGCCGTTTAACGCGCGTCCCAGCTCGCGCTCTTGTTGTCGCCGCCGCCTCCCCGCGCCTACAACGACTCCGACGACGACCACGACTTCGAAGGGGGAGCCGCATGACCGACAAGCCATACCCGGACCGCCGGGCTCTGTTGACGGGCGCCGCGATCGGGCTCGGAGCCGCCGCCGGCGCGGCGGGATCGGCCATCGGAGTCGTCACCGCCGCGACGGGATCCAGGGCCGAACCCGGCTCGGGCTACGCCGCGGCGCGCGGTTCGGGTTCGCGCGAACTCACGATGGTCACGAGCTGGCCGAAGAACTTTCCCGGACTGGGCGACATGGCGGAACGCCTCGCCGTCATGATCCGTGAGCTGACCCGCGGCGAACTGACGGTGAAACTTTACGCGGCAGGAGAGCTTGTCGGCGCGCTCGAGGTGTTCGACGCGGTCCAAAACGGCGGCGCGGACATGTACCACGCCGCGGAGTACTACTGGCAAGGCAAGTCGCCGGGGTTCAATTTTTTCACCGCGGTGCCTCTCGGCATGACCGCCGCGGAAATCATGGCCTGGGTGGATTTCGGCGGCGGCCAGCAGCTTTGGGAGGAACTCTCCCGGCAATTCAACATCGTCGCCTTTCATGCCGGCAACACCGGCCATCAAATGGGCGGCTGGTTCAAACGCGAAATCAATTCGCTGGATGATTTTCGCGGTCTCAAGATGAGAATTCCGGGATTGGGCGGCGAAATCGTGCGCGCCCTGGGCGGATCGGCGATCACGCTTGGCGGACCGCAGATCTACCAGGCGCTCGAATCCGGCGCGATCGACGCCACGGAATGGGTCGGCCCGTGGAATGACCTGCAGTTCGGCTTCCACCGTGAGGCGCCGTTCTACTACGGCCCTGGATTCCATGAGCCAGGCGCGGCGCTGGGCGTCGGAATCAACGCCGGCGTCTGGGACAGCCTGCCGGTCGAACACCAGCAGGCGATCCGCGCCGCCTGTCGCGCCGTGAACCACCTTTCGATCGGCGAATTCATCCACGAAAACGTCAAGGCTCTGGACATTCTGGTCAACGAACACGGTGTGAAGCTGCGCAGCTTCCCGGACGACGTGTGGGCGCAGATCGTACGCATCGCCGACAATGTCGTCGAAGCCTCCGCGCAAGGCGATCCCTTAACTCGGCGGATTTTCGAAAGTTACCGCGTCGCGCGCAACGGCGCGATGCGATGGCAACGAATATCCGAATTGCCGTACATGCAGCGCCGTGACGCCCTTCTGACGGCCGGTTGACGGGATGGCCTGGACCGACGTCCTAAGCGCGGCGAGCCTTGTTCTGTTCTGGACGGCGTGGATTTTGTTCCCGCTGCTGTACCTCCCCTTGGCGTACTTCGGACTTTCTCTGTTCTTGCGCCCGCGCTCCTTGCTCGAAAACCTCGTCGAGGGCCTCGCCGCCGCCGCCGACGCGTTCAACGCCGCCATCGGTGAAGCGGCGCGTTGGCTCGCCGTGGTGATGGTGATCGTCTACGCCGCCACTGTGTTCCTGCGCTACGTCTTCGCGTTCGCGCATCCGCTGCTCGATGACAGCGTGCTCTACGCGCACGTCGCTCTGTTCGCTCTGTCGGTCGGCGTCACCTTGCTGCACGACGGGCATGTGCGCGTCGACGTGCTGTACGCCAACCGCTCGCCCCGGGGGCGCGCGGCGACCGACTTCGTCGGCGTCTATCTGTTCTTGATTCCGATGGCGCTGATCTTGCTGCTCGCGTCGCGCAAATTTGTCGGCAGTTCCTGGGCGACGCTTGAGGCGTCGCCGACCGGCGGCGGTCTGCCGGGATGGTACCTCATCAAGACGATGATCGGGTTCATCTCGGTGGCGTTGTTGTCGCAGGGCGTGAGCATGGCGGCGCGCGCCGCCATGACGCTGACCGGCGCTCGTGAAGCGGATCCGCCGCACGCCCACGACATTCACGAGGCGCTCTAGAATGCTTCAGTTCATCGC
>JAJFFL010000299.1 GCA_021776705.1 Alphaproteobacteria bacterium | reverse complement strand
AGCGGCGTTGAGCGGCGCATGACCAATTGAATAATGATGCGGCAGTCTCGTGCGTAAACCGGCGCGCCTTCGCCGATCCAACGATAAGTCCATTTCGCGATCGCTTCGCCGTTGGCCTTGATCGCCGGCCGCGTGCCGTCGTTGTCCAAGTAGCTCATCGGTCCGTCGAACCGGATGTTGACCGGACGCCCGACGCCGCCGGCGCCAGGATTCAAATCAAATGAGTAGTCCAAGGCGCGCAACGCCTCCTCGCCTTCCAGAATGAACAGGTAGGTGAGGTAGTCGCTCTTGTAGTGGGGCTTCTTGCGAGACACCGGCTCCCACGAATCTCGATCGCAGCCCATGGTTTCGGACGGAACCTGCTCGACGTTCATCATTGCGCCGTCGTCGAACGGAAACGGAATCGCCCCGCACGCCGCCACGCTCGTCACGGCGACCAGCGAAGCGCACGCTTTCAGGGGGTGAGCGAAATTTCCAAACCGCATGCGTCCGCTCCTTTCGCGCCAGGCTCTCGAACCAGCCGACACAACCTAGCATTGTCCCCCGAGCGGAAGAACCCGCGTCGGGTCCGCAACCCGAGTTCGGGCGCCCTCCGGGCCCGCGGCCTCAATGCGTCCTGCCGAGAGCTCCGACTCAGGCTAAGCGGGCGGCGAAGCGCTTAACTTGGAGGCCCGCCCATGTCCGACACCCTGACCGCGCCGGTCGGCTCGAAAGCCAACCCGTCGCAATTCGACTGCTTTCCCGACCTTGGTGAAGACGAGCCCTATTTCGTCATCCGCGCCGACGATCCCTTGTCCGACGCGCTGGTCGAACTGCACGCCTACATCGGGGCGGGGCAGGCGGGCGCGGCCCACAACAAGCTCGCGGAGATCATGGATCTGACCAAGGACAAGCCGCCGCGGCCGTCTGACTCGCCCAAGTACCGCGAGACTTTCGCCATCTCCTCGGCGATGGACCATTGGCGCGGCGCGCGTCGCTAGGACGCGGGCGGGTTGAACGTCGGGCGATCTTTGTGTAACCGTATAGTTACGCAACGCAAGGAGCCCCGATGTCCGACCCCGTCGTGCATTTCGAAATCGGCTGCCGCGACAGCGGCGCCACGGCCAAGTTTTACGAAGACGTATTCGGCTGGACGACGACGCCGACCAATAAGTACGGGCGTCAGATCGCGACCAACTCCGCCGACGGCGTTCAAGGCCACATCACCGCGCTCGGCCATGAGCCGCACAACTACGTCCTGGTCTACATCCGAGTCGACGACGTCGCCGCGACGATCGCCAAGATCGAAGCGGCCGGCGGCGCCGGGCACATCGGTCCGCTGCCCACGCCGCAAGGCGAAACCTTCGCCTGGGTCAAGGATCCCGCCGGCAACACCATCGGCTTGCTTGGGCCGGCCGTCGCGTGACGCCGATCGCCCTCGGGGCCCCAACGAGGTCGCTCTCACGTCGGCGCTAGACGACCTCGCACGCTTGCGGATCGGCCACGTTGGAAATCCCTGACGATTGCGGCTGGAAATCAACAACCCCACGGCGTGATCGCCCGCGCAGCGCGAGCGGCGTCGCCAATCGGACCCCCTGGGCGGGTGATTCGTCGAATTTCGATAATTTCGGGCTGTCGCAGGGTGGATCGCCCTGCTAGCTTCCGCGCCGGAAATTCACGGCACCTATTGTTAGAGGGATCAGTCATGCGGAAATTCGTGGCGGCGCTCAGCGTCGCGGCTCTGGGGGCGGTCGCCTGCACGACCACCGGCACGTCCGGCGGTTCGGCGTCGAGCGCGCCGGAATTCAAGGCGTCGGGCATGTACGCCCACATGAAATTCTTGTCCGACGACTTAATGGAGGGCCGCGAGGCCGGCACCCGCGGCCATCAACTCGCCGCCAACTACGTCGCCGCGCATCTCGAACGCTGGGGCGCCACCCCGGGCGGCGACGACGGCTCTTACTTCCAGCAAGTTCCGCTGCGCGTCCACACCGCCGACGTCGACGCCTCAAGCGCGTCGATCACGCAGAACGGCCGCACTCAGAATTTGGTCATCGGCGACGACGCACTGATCTCATCGAGTCCGCTGCACACCGAATACGGCGCCTCGGGCGACGTGGTGTTCGTCGGCTACGGCATCGACGATCCGCTTGGCCGTCACAACGACTACGAAAGCCTCGACGTCGACGGCAAAATCGTCGTCTTCCTCGGCGGCGTTCCGGGCGACATGGATCTCGCCAGCGATGAAGCCGCGGTGCTGCAAAGCACCGGCACGAAAGTGAAGATGGCGGCCGACCACGGCGCCGTCGCGGCGTTCCAGCTGTTCGTCCCGGCGCCGGGATCGGGCTTCAATTTCGAACGCCTGCGCTTCTTCATCACGCGTCCGAACACGACCTGGGTCGGCGCCGACGGATCCACCCGAGGGGCCGGTCTGATCGGCGGCGTGCTCAGCGAAGCCGGCGCGGCGAAACTGTTCGCCGGCGCTTCGACAAGCCTAGACGACGTGATCGCCGCTTCGCGTTCGGGCGCCGCCGTGCCGACGTTCGACACCGGCGCGTCGATGACGTTCGCCGGCAAGTCGACCCACGAGGACATTCTCAGCCCGAACGTCGCCGGCGTGATTCCGGGGACGGACCCGGCGTTGAAAGACGAGTACATCATCCTTTCCGCCCACCTCGACCACATCGGCATCGCCAGCGAACCCCAAGACGGCGACGCCATCCGCAACGGCGCGATGGACAACGCGTCCGGCTCTTCGGCGCTGCTTGAAGTCGTGCGCGCGTTGCTCGAGAGCGGCGAACCGCCGCGTCGGTCCTTGATGCTGTTGTGGGTGACCGCGGAAGAGAAGGGGCTGCTCGGCGCGTCCTACTTTGCGTCCAACCCGACCGTGCCGGCGGACAACATCGTCGCCAACATCAACCTCGACATGCCGCTGTTGACCTACGAGTTCACCGACGTCGTGGCGTTCGGCGCGCCGCGCTCGACCATGTCGGCGGCCCTCGACGCCGCGGCGGCGACGATCGGCGTCAGCGTCAGCCCCGACCCGATGCCGGAACAAAACCTCTTCGTGCGTTCCGATCACTATGAGTTCGTGCAGAAGGGCATTCCGTCGGTGTTCCTGTTCACCGGTTTCGAAAACGGCGGCGATGAGGCGTTCCAGAACTTCTTCGCCACCAACTACCACCAGGTCGGAGACGAGATCGATCAAGGCATCGATTTCGAGTCGGCCGCCCGGTTCGCGCACCTCAATTATGAGATTTTGCGCAACATCGACGCCATGTCGGCTCGGCCGGCGTGGTTCGCAGGCGACTTTTTCGGCCAATTCTACGACGGCCCGATGTCGGACCTGCCGCCGCCGGCGGTTGCGATCGACGCCGAAGTCGCAACGGAATAGGCTTTAAGGTCAGGAACTTAGGCGCGCGCAGACGAGCTCTGCGCGCGCCATTCCCTGAAGCCTTTCGCAACTGCAAAAAAATATCTATATGAGCCTTGGAAAACGCTGCGGAATTCCGCCCGCGCGGCGATCACGAGGTCGGACATGCTCCTCACGATGATGAAGGCGAAACTTCACCGCGCCGTCGTCACCCAGGCGGACCTCGAGTACGAGGGCTCCATCGCCATCGACAAGGATCTGCTGGCGGCCGCCGGAATCCTGCCGCACGAACAAGTCGATGTGTGGAACATCACCAACGGCCAGCGATTCACCACCTACGCCATCGAGGCGCCTCGGGGCAGCCGCGTGTTCGGCGTCAACGGCGCGGCCGCGCGGCTGGTCGCCAAAGGCGACCGGATCATCGTCGCCACTTGGGCGCAGATGGACCGCGACGCCGCCGAGAAGCACGTCCCCACCGTGGTGCTTCTCGACGACGCCAACGACGTGATCCGGCCGAAACCGTCCGCGGTCGCCTAGTCGTCGATCGCGAACGTCGCCGACACCGTCACCGTCAATTTCAGCTGCCCGCCTTCGATCGGCGTGGACGCCGCCTCGTTGAGGACGGCGCGGGCGTAAAACTGCGGTTGCGGTTCGTGCCAGCCGCCGGACTCGTTCAAGTGCAGAATGCGCCCGATCTTGAAGCCGCCGGCGTCGGCGTAGAGATCCGCCTTGGTCATCAGCTTCCGGATCGCTTCGCGGCGCGCTTCGTCCAGCAACGAATCCGATTCCTCGATGCCGAAGCGGACGCCGTCGATGGTGTTGGCCCCGGCGGCGACCAGCGCGTCGAGCGTCGGGCCGACGCGGGCGAGATCCCGCGCCACGGCGGTGACCCGGTTCGACGCCCGGTAGCCGATGATTTGCGGCTCGTTCTGGCCTTTCTCGTAGGGCGCATAGACGGGCGACAAATCAAAACCTGACGTCTGAATGTCGGCGTCGGCGATTCCCGCGGCCTTCACGGCGTCGACGACGGCGGTCATGCGTTCGCGCTGATCCGCCATCGCGGCTTCCGCCGTGGCGGCTTCGGCGACGACGCCGGCCGTCACCGTGGCCATGTCAGGCGCGGCGCTGATTTCGCCGTCGGCCGACAACGAGAGTTCGCCGATGCGTTCGCTCGGCGGGGTGTCTTGGGCGGCCGCGCAGGCGGCGGTCGCCACGATCATCGCCGCGCCAAACATTGCGGCGGTCAAATGTTTCATGTCGGGTCTCCAGCGGTTGCGCCGCAACGGCCCTACCGCGGCGGCGTTGTTACACGGATCGTTAACGCGAAGTAGGGGAATTTTGAGACCGCAATACGCGCGGATTTTGGGCGGAGGCATGACGAGCGACGGCGCGCACCGGCGGATACCCCTGGCGACCCATTTCACATTCCAAGCCAAGGTGTTCGCGACGCCGGGCGTCTACTTCACGCGCGACGACGCCAGCGACGATCCGGTCTTTCATGTGCCCCTCGGCGACGTCGTCGCCCGCGTCCCGGCGCCCGCCGTCTGCCGGGAGTTCCACATCGAAGCCGGCTCGTCCGACCGTGACCTTCTGGACCTGGTCGCCCGCGCCTTGGCTCACGTGGCGGAAGTTCGGCCCGGCGACAGCGTGCCGACCGAAATCATCGACGGCGCCGCGTCGTGGCGTTTCGACCCCGCACATCATCTGATCGCCCGCGGCCGCCTGTTCGCCCATCTCCTGGCGTGGGCGACCGGCGTCCCGAACCCGATCCCGCCGCGCGACGGGCTGCTGGTGTTCGAAGACTCGGAGAACTTCATCGCGCGCGGCGAAGCGGCGTTGGCGAAAGCGGCCGCGG
>JAJFFL010000298.1 GCA_021776705.1 Alphaproteobacteria bacterium | reverse complement strand
GAGCCGCGGTTTCATGTCGTGGTGCTCGACTACGGGGTGAAGAAGAACATTCTCCGCCGACTTGGCTCCATCGGCGCCCGGGCGACCGTGATGCGCGCCAACTCGCCGGTCGAGGCGATCCTCGAAAAAAGGCCCGACGGCGTGCTCCTCGCCAACGGCCCTGGCGATCCGGCGGCGACCGCGGGCTACGCCGCCGACACCGTGCGCGCCTTAATCGACGCCGGCCTGCCGGTGTTCGGCATCTGCCTCGGGCATCAGCTTTTGGCGCTCGCGCTCGGCGCCAAGACCGTCAAGATGGCGCAGGGCCACCACGGCGCGAACCATCCGGTGAAGGAGCTGCGCACCGGGCGGGTGCAAATCGTGTCCATGAACCACGGCTTCGCCGTCGACCGGGGCAGCTTGCCGCGCGGCGTGATCGAAACCCACGTGTCGCTGTTCGACGGCACCAATTGCGGCCTCGCCGTTGAGGGCAAGCCGGTGTTTTCGGTTCAGCATCACCCAGAGGCGAGCCCCGGGCCGCACGACGCGTTCGACGTGTTCGACCGGTTCGCGGAGACGATGGCGTCTGTTAAGACGCCGGCATGAACGAAATCGCCGAACCCCGACAAAAACCGCTCGGCGCCGCCATCTTGCCGGTGACGCCGTTCCAGCAAAATTGCTCGCTAATCTGGTGCACGAAGACCAAAGACGCAGTCGTGATCGACCCCGGCGGCGAGATCGACAAGCTGGTCGCGGCCGCCGACCAGAACGGCGTGACCATCAAGCAGATTTGGCTGACCCACGGCCACCTCGACCACGCCGGCGGCGCCGCGGCGCTGAAGCGCAAGCTCGACGTGCCGATCATCGGCCCGCACCAGGACGACCTGTTTTGGCTCGACGGCATCCCGGAGCATGCGGCGCAATACGGCTGGGTCGGCGAGGCGGAGGCCTGCCGCCCCGATTCCTGGTTGAACGACGGCGACGAAGTGACCGTCGGAGAGATCACGTTCGGGGTCGCCCACTGTCCCGGCCATACGCCGGGCCATGTGGTGTTCCACAACGCCGATCTGAAGCTCGCGTTCGTCGGCGACGTCCTGTTTCAGGGCTCGGTGGGACGGACGGATTTCCCAAAGGGCGATCAGCGCCAGCTCGTCGAGTCGATCACGGGCAAGCTTTGGCCGCTCGGCGACGAGATGGCCTTCGTGCCCGGCCACGGCCCGATGAGCACGTTCGGCCATGAGCGGCGCACCAACCCGTTTGTCGCCGATCGGGTGTTGGCGGCCGAGTGAGTCCTAGCGCCGCGCGCGAACCAGCGCCGGAAGCGGCTCCCGCATCGACCAGCCCAGTCCGTCGAACGCCACGGCGCGGCGGGCCAGATCCCTGGCCTCGCTCAACAGACCGGCGTCGCGCAGATGCTTGGCTTGCTTGATCATGACGCGGGCCAGATCGCGAAATTGGCGGGACATCGACTTCGTCGGCATGTCGGCCTCCGTGGCGGTTGTTAACGCTTACGCGCGCGGCGGCCCGGCGGATGCCCCGGCGTTCGCTGTGAAAGCAGTCTCGCCCCACAAGACGGGTTCCGCCACGACAAGCGGTGATTAAGGTTGACGGCGGGCCGGCCCCGATTTGCCCCGAATCGGACCGTCCCCTATAAGCGCCGACAATTTGCCCGGACCCCGGCCCACGTCATGCCCAAGCGCACCGACATCGAGAGCATTCTGATCATCGGCGCCGGGCCGATCGTGATCGGCCAGGCGTGCGAGTTCGACTACTCCGGCGTGCAAGCGTGCAAGGCGCTGCGCGACGAGGGGTACCGGGTCATCCTGGTGAATTCGAACCCGGCGACGATCATGACCGACCCGGACATGGCCGACGCCACCTACATCGAGCCGATCACGCCCGAATTCGTCGCCAAAGTCATCGCGAAGGAACGCCCGGACGCGTTGCTGCCGACCATGGGCGGCCAGACGGCGCTCAACACCGCGCTCGAACTCGATCGCCGCGGCGTGCTGGACCGATTCAACGTTGAAATGATCGGCGCCCGCGCCGACGTCATCGACAAAGCCGAGAACCGCCAACGCTTTCGAGAAGCGATGGACGACATCGGACTTGAAAGCCCGCGCAGCCGCGCCGTTCACAATTTCGCCGACGCTGAGCTGGCGCTCGACTACGTCGGCCTGCCGGCGATCATCCGGCCGTCGTTCACGCTCGGCGGCGCCGGCGGCGGCATCGCGTACAATGTCGAAGAATTCAAAGAGATCGTCGAGCGCGGGCTGGACGTCAGCCCGGCCGGCGAAGTGCTGATTGAAGAGTCGGTGCTCGGTTGGAAGGAATACGAGATGGAGGTCGTCCGCGACCTTCACGACAATTGCATCGTCGTGTGCTCGATCGAGAACATTGACCCGATGGGGGTCCACACCGGGGACTCGGTCACCGTCGCCCCAGCGCTGACGCTGACCGACAAAGAGTACCAGCGCATGCGCGACGCCTCGCTCGCCGTGCTGCGGGAAATCGGCGTCGAGACCGGCGGCTCGAACGTCCAATTCGCGATCAACCCGGACGACGGCCGCATGGTCGTCATCGAAATGAACCCGCGCGTGTCGCGCTCGTCCGCGCTGGCGTCGAAGGCCACCGGCTTTCCGATCGCCAAGATCGCCGCCAAGCTCGCGATCGGCTATTCCCTCGACGAACTCGACAACGACATCACCGGCGGCGCGACGCCGGCGTCGTTCGAGCCGTCGATCGACTACGTCGTCACCAAGATCCCGCGCTTCGCGTTCGAAAAGTTCGCCGGGGCCGACCCAAGGCTGTCGACCTCCATGAAGTCCGTCGGCGAAGCCATGGCGATCGGCCGAACCTTCAAGGAGTCGGTGCAAAAGGCCCTGCGCTCGCTCGAGACCGGCCTGTGCGGGTTCGACGAAATCGAGATCAAGGACGCTGAACCGGAAGGGCCTTCGAACGCCGTCCGCATGGCGCTTTCGGAGCCGACGTCGGACCGTCTGCGGATCATCGCCCAGGCCTTTCGGCTCGGTCACGACGTCGCCGACGTGCAGGCGGTGACGCGTTACGACCCTTGGTTCCTTCGCCAGATTGAAGAACTGGTGCGCACCGAAGACGTCGTAAGGGCGCACGGCTTGCCCGACACCGCGGCGGGTCTGCGCGAACTCAAGGCGATGGGATTCTCTGACGCGCGTCTGGCGGCGTTGACCGGTCGCACCGAGAACGACGTGCGGGCGCGCCGCCACGCGCTGGACGTGCGCCCGGTCTTCAAGCGCGTCGACACCTGCGCGGCGGAATTCGCGTCGGCGACGCCGTACATGTATTCGACCTCCGAGACGGGCGCCTTCGGCGGGACGCCGGAATGCGAATCCAAGCCGACCGCGCGGCGAAAGGTGGTCATTCTCGGGGGCGGGCCGAACCGGATCGGCCAAGGCATTGAGTTCGACTACTGCTGTTGCCACGCCGCCTTCGCGCTCGCCGAGATCGGCGTCGAGTCGATCATGGTCAACTGCAACCCGGAAACCGTCTCCACAGATTACGACACGTCCGACCGGCTCTACTTCGAGCCGCTGACGGCGGAAGACGTGATCGAATTGATCACGACGGAACAACGGGCCGGCGCATTGCTCGGCGTGATCGTCCAGTTCGGCGGCCAAACGCCGCTGAAGCTCGCGGCGGCGCTGGAAAAAGCGAACATTCCGATCCTCGGCACTTCGCGCGCGGCGATCGATCTCGCGGAAGACCGGGAACAATTCAAGCGGCTGCTGGGCGATCTCGGCCTCAGGCAACCCGCCAACGCGATCGCCCGCAACATCGAAGAAGCCCGCGTCGAAGCGAGAGCTCTCGGCTATCCGCTCGTGCTGCGGCCGTCCTTCGTTCTCGGCGGTCGCGCGATGGAGATCGTGCGCTCGGAGGAGGATCTCGAGAGCTACGTCGGCGAAGCCATCCGGGTGTCCGGCGACGCGCCGCTGCTGCTCGACCGATACTTGCGCGACGCCATCGAAATCGACGTCGACGCGGTGTGCGACGGAACCGACGTTTATGTCGCCGGAGTGATGGAGCACATCGAAGAGGCGGGCGTGCATTCGGGCGACTCCGCGTGCGCCCTGCCGCCCTATTCGCTCGACGCCGCGATGATCGAACGCCTAAAGGTTCAAGCCGAAAAGCTGGCGCGCGGACTAGACGTTCGCGGATTGATGAACGTTCAATTCGCGATTCAGGACGGCGAGATTTTCGTGCTTGAAGTCAATCCGCGGGCTTCACGCACGGTGCCGTTCGTCGCCAAGGCGACGGGCGTGCCGGTCGCCAAGATCGCCGCCAAGGCGATGGCGGGGGTCAAGCTCGCCGACCTCGACATCGTCGCCTTGCCGCCCGGACTGGTCGCCGTGAAGGAGGCCGTGATGCCGTTCGCTCGATTCCCTGGCGTCGACCCGGGTCTCGGCCCGGAGATGCGCTCGACCGGCGAGGTGATGGGTTTCGACGTCACGTTCGAGGCCGCCTACGCCAAGAGCCAGATCGCGGCCGGCGTGTCCTTGCCGAAGGAGGGCACCGCGTTCGTGTCGGTGAAAGACGGCGACAAGGCCGTCGCCGTTCATCTCGTCCGTGAAATGCTCGACGCCGGCTTTAAAGTCATCGCCACCGGCGGCACGGCGAAGCTTCTCGCCGACAAGGGCCTGGCGGTGGAGCGGGTCAACAAGGTCTACGAAGGCCGGCCGCATGTCGTCGACGCAATCAAGAACGGTGAGGTCCAAATCATCTGCAACACCACGGAGGGCCGCCAATCCCTGCTCGACAGTTTCTCCATCCGCCGCACGGCGCTTCAGATGGACGTGCCCTGCTACACGACGGTCTCGGCCACCCGCGCCGCCGTCCGGGCCGTCAAAAACATCGATGAAGGCGCGCTTGAAGTGCGATCCCTTCAATCCTACTCTCCGGAAACCGTCTGATCTCAGCCCCTTGGGCTCAAGGTCGGACACAAGGTTCAGGAACTCTTCCAAGATGCAGAAAGTCCCGATGACGCTTGAGGGCTATCGGGCCCTCGATGAAGAATTGAAGCGGTTGAAAACCGAAGAGCGCCCGGCGGTGATTCAGGCGATCGCGGAAGCGCGCGCTCACGGCGACCTGTCGGAGAACGCCGAGTATCACGCGGCGAAAGACCGCCAGGGCTTCATCGAAGGCCGGCTCGCGGAAATCGAGGACAAGCTTTCGCGGGCCCAGGTGATCGACGTGTCCAAGCTCGACGGCGGCTCGGTGAAGTTCGGGGCCACGGTCCACGTGCTGGACGAAGACACCGAAGAAGAAGGCGTCTACAAGATCGTCGGCGAAGATGAAGCCGAGGTGCGGTCCGGAAAAGTGTCGGTGACCTCCCCGCTCGCGCGCGCGCTGATCGGCAAAGAAGCCGGCGACGTTGTCGAGGTCGCCGCTCCGGGCGGCGCCAAGTCGTACGAAATTCTCAAGATCGAGTGGAAGTAGGCGTTGATGTCCGGACACGCGTCCGGACATCAACGTGCTTGCGCGATTGATCGGCTCCCGTTTCGACTGCCGCAATTGTCGATAGGGAACACATATCATGAGATCCATCGTGCTCGCCGCTGCGGCGTTGACCGCGGCCGGCTCCGCCGGTGCGCAATCCGTTCCGGCCGGACCCAACGCATTCTGGGAGGCGAACGAACCCTATGTCGGCGCTTTCGAGTCCGCCGAGGGTTCACGGATCGTCGTCGGCATGTTTCCGGGAGATGAAGTTCTATTCGCCAGCTGGCCGGCGACCGGCGAATTGCGCATGCTGGCCGAGACGAATGAGGATTCTTTCACATTCGGCCCGGCGCGGAGTGTGACGCAACCGGCGGTCGGGCGGATCGTATTCGAGCGTGACGGCGGCGGCGACGTCGACGCGATCGCGGTCGAGCGCGGCGGATCTTGGGACCGCGCAGAGCGCATCGCGTACGGCCGGCGCGACGTGCGCTTTGAGAATGGAGCGGAGGCGACGCTCGCCGGAGAAATCTGGACGCCGGCCGGCGACGGTCCGTTTCCCGCTGCGGTTGTCGTCGCGCAAGCGGACCGCTTCGACACGTTCGAAACCGGCATGTCGCTGCTCGACGCGGGCGTCGCGGTGTTGTTGTTCGACCGCCGCAACGCCGACCCGGGCAGGTCTTCGGGCGAGCCGGCGCGCGGCTACTACCACGAGACGCAGCGTGTGCACGCGCGCGATGCCGCGGCCGCCGCGACGTTCCTGCGCGCACAGCCGGACGTCGATCCCGAGCAAGTCGGCTTGATCGGATGGAGCGGCGGCGGCCATATCGCCGCGCTGGTCGCTGGCGCGCAACCGGAGACGGCGTTCCTGGTCAACATCGCCGGCAACGTGTCGCCGGGAGTCGAGCAGTCCTCTTGGCGCGGTTATGCACGGTTGTTTCGCGAAGGATATTCCGACGAGGAAATCGCCGAAGCGAAGTCGTTCCTCGACCTGCATTCGGCCGTCGCTCGCCGGGAATCGGACTGGGTCGGATACGCCGCGGAGCGGGCGCGCATGGAGTCCGCTGGCTGGTATCAGTTTCTCACGTCATGGATGAACATGACCTACGCGGACGAAGAAGACGCGCACGCATGGGGTGATTCCGTATCCGCGGCTGACCCGTTCGCCGATTTCGCGAAGGTGAGAGCGCCCGCGCTCGGCCTATTTTTCGAGCACGACCACTCGTCGCCGCCGACGACGCCCCTGCGCTTTCATGAAGCGCTGACCGCGGCCGGAAACAGCGACTTCGCCGTGGCGGTCGTGCCCGATGCCAACCATGGAGCTTGGGAAGTCGACGGCCTGCGTTTCAACACGCAAGAAATCACGCGACGGAAGCCGGAAACTTTTGCCATACTCCGCGCATGGGTGGCCCAACACGTGACGACGCCGAGCCGATAAAGCAGCCGGGAGCGCCGGTGTGCTGGGTCGTATCCGACGGCCGCCGCGGCATCGAGAACCAGGCGCTCGGCCTCGCCGAGGCGATCGCCCGGATCACGCCGCTGAATATTGAGCGACGCGTCGCGCCGCGAGTCTCCGGCGTGCTTGGCGAACTCACCCGCACGTTCAAGCAAGCCGACCCCGCCGACCTCGGCGCCGCCCCTGGCGAACCGGCCGGAACCAAGACGCCTCCGGACCTCTGGATCGCGTGCGGACGGGCCAGCCTGCCCTATTCGATCGCCGCGCGCCGCTGGTCCGATCACAAGACCTTCGTGGTTCAGGTCCAGGACCCAGGCAAGCCGCTTCACTTGTTCGACCTGGTGATCCCGCCGTCGCACGACGGCTTGGAGGGCGACAACGTCGTCGCGGTTCTCGGCGCCCCGAACCGAATCACGCGCGACGCGCTTGCTGTCGCGGTCCAGGAGTGGGCCGAACGGTTGCCGCCACGCCCGCGCGCGGCGGTGCTGATCGGCGGCGATTCAAAACGCCACAAGTTGACGCCAAGCCGGGTCGCGGAACTCAACGACCAACTCGCTGCGCTGCGCCGATCCGGAGTCGCCTTGATGATTTCGACATCCCGGCGCACCCCCGACGAGGCCGTAGTGGCGCTGCAAGCATGCTTCGGCGCCGACGACGGCGTGCGTCTGTGGACGGGGGAGTCTGACGGCGCGAACCCCTATCTCGCCTTCCTCGCCGCGGCCGACGCCGCGCTCGTCACCAAGGACTCCACCAACATGCTCACCGACGCCGCCAGCGCCGGCAAGCCGGTGCTCATGCTCGACGTCGACGGGCGCGCCGGCAAATTCAACCGGCTCTATGAAGAACTAAAGTCGTCCGGCCGAGCCCGGGATTTCTCCGGCGAACTCGAGACCTGGGACGTCGAGCCCTTGGGCGAAACCGAACGGGCGGCGGCGGAGTTGCTGCGGCGCTGGCGTTTGGTCGCGGAATCGCCGCCCCTCACAGAAACGTAATGTGACACCCGTCCGGGCGCGCGGCATCGTTCCGGCATGCGCTTCTTGCTGCCGGTTCTCGCTCCGCTCGCCGCCCTCGTCGGTTTCGCCGCCGCGGCCGCCCAAGACGTCTCGCCCGCGGCGAAAGTGATCACCACCCACGACCGGGTGGCGATCGCGGCGCAACCGGACGTCAGCGACCTCGACGTCTGGGCCGCGGACGGCGCGACTTTGGTCGTCAACTTGCGTTCGCGCGAAGAAACCGACGGGCTGCCCTTCGACGAGTCCCAGGCGGTCATCGACCGCGGCATGGCCTATCTCGACATTCCCGTCGGCGGCGCCGACGGCGTTTCGTCGGAGGCGGTGTCTCGCTTGGCCCGCGCTCTCGCGGACCACCCAGGCCCGGTTGTCCTGCACTGCCGATCCGGCATGCGCGCCGCGCATGTCTACGCCGCTCATCTCATGGCTTCCGGCGAACTCGCGCCCGACCGTCTGGATGAAATCGGCTATGACCGACCGTGGTCGAACGACATGCTCGACAAACTTGGCTCGGACGACGCCTGCCTCGACTGCTAGCCCTCACGGCGGCTCACAGATTGGGGATCACCCAGGCGAATCCTTGAACAATCCCCTATATCCTGGCTTGAAGGAATTCACCGGGACGCCGCGGCGTTCACGCAGCAGGGACACGTCATGAGCGAGCACGCCAAAGTCGTCATCATCGGGTCGGGAGCCGCAGGCTACACGGCCGCCATCTACGCCGCGCGGGCGATGTTGAAGCCGCGCCTCTTCGCCGGTTTGCAGCCGGGCGGCCAAATGACGATCACGACCGACGTTGAGAACTACCCCGGCTTCGCCGACGTCATCCAGGGCCCGTGGCTGATGGAGCAGATGAAGGCCCAGGCCGAACATGTCGGCGCCGACATCGTCAACGACGTGATCGTCGAGGCGGACTTGTCAACGCGGCCGTTCCGCCTCGTCGGAGACGCGGGGACCGTCTACACCGCCGACAGCGTGATCATCGCCACCGGCGCGAGCGCCAAGTGGCTCGGCTTGCCGTCGGAACAAAAGTTCCAGGGCTTCGGCGTCTCCGCCTGCGCCACGTGCGACGGCTTTTTCTACCGCGACCAAGAAGTCTTCGTTATCGGCGGCGGCAACACCGCCGTCGAGGAAGCGCTGTTTCTCACGAACTTCGCCAAAAAAGTGACACTCGTTCATCGCCGCGACTCCTTGCGCGCCGAAAAGATCATGCAGGAGCGGTTGTTCAAGAATCCCAAGGTCGAGGTGATCTGGAACACGGTGCTCGAGGAGGTCGTCGGCGATCAGGACCCGCTGGGCGTGACCGGCGTGAAGCTTAAGAACGTCGAAACCGGCGTCGTCGACGAACGGCCCGCCGCCGGCGTGTTCATCGCCATCGGTCACAAGCCGGAAACCGAACTGTTCGCCGGCCAGCTCAAGACCAAGCAAGGCGGCTACCTCGTCACGGCGCCGGACTCGACGGCGACCGACATCCCGGGCGTCTTCGCCGCCGGCGACGTGACCGATGACGTGTTTCGCCAAGCGGTCACGGCGGCGGGCATGGGATGCATGGCGGCGCTTGAGGCCGAGCGCTGGATCGCCGCCCGGAACGCCGAACTGGAAGCGGCCGAATGAGGCGGCCGGGTCAGCGGTCGATGAACCCCGTCATTTGGCTCGTAGCGACATGCGACGGATGCGGCGCACCCCAATGCGTCAGGTAACCGCCGACGACGATGACGAGTACGGACGCCAACGTCGCCCATAAGAATCTGAATCTCAGCATGAAAATCGTCCCGAAACGCGCGGCGGTCCGCAAGCCGAAACCGCCGCGCGGTCTCACACAAACCCGCTCTTAGCGATCAGGTTCAACATCCGAGTCTTCAACCGTTTCGTCGGAAGCTTCGTCGGCGACTTCTTCTGTTTCGAGGTCGTCCGTCGAAACAGCGTCTTCATCGTCCGAAACGTCTTCCGCAACAGCGTCTTCGGTCACCGCTTCATCATCGAGCGTGGATCCGTCCGACGGCGCGACGTCAGCGTCTCCGACGGCGGGTTGAACGGCGACTGGAGGGGTGGCGGAGGCCACGCCGGTCACGACGCCGGCAAGACCGATCGCCGCCAAGGACACGGCGGCGAGATAAGCGATACGAGCGCGCATGGAGCACGCACCTTTCGAACAGGAGCTGGCGTGCGGCGAAGCGCCGCCGCCGCGGATCGTCTCCGCGGGCGATGACGTGCTCCCTCGCGCCGCCCTTGGCAAGGGGCGCGAACCGCCGTCGCAAAATGTGATGTGAGGGCCGCCCGCCGGCCTAAAGCAGACCGATCCAAGCCGCGCCGGCCAGCGCCAAGGCGCCGGCGACGATCGGCGTAAACACAAGCACCGCTTGGCGAACGCGTTGGGCGCGGCGAACCCGAGGCGCGACCCAGATCGTTCGCGGCGGCGCGTAGTTCGGCGCCGGGCTCATTTCCGGAATTCGCGGTTTCGCCACCGGGCGACTCCGCAAGCGGCGTCTTAGATCCTGAACCTCAAGCGGCTTCATGGCTGTTGTTCCGAGATGAAACGGTCAGCCCGGCCGTCGCAGAAATCAGGCCGTTTGGAGAGGAAGCCTTAACCTTGTCGGTGCCGGGCGCTTCCCTGGAAATCGGGTTGCTATGGGGGAAAATCATGAATTCGACTCTGTTCGCCGCCGCCGCCGTCGCGCTCACCGCGGGTTGCGCCGTCACGCCGCACGACGCCGCCGCGCCGCCGGCTCCCAACAGCTGGGACGCAGTATTGGGCACGACCGTGACGTCGGATTGGCTCGCGCCGGAACACCGTGCGTTCGATTTCTGGATTGGCGAATGGGAAGCCAACTGGCGACCGCGCCAAGAGGGTCAACTGCGCCACGACAACGAAGGGACGTGGACCCGGCAGCGCGTTTTCCCCATCCTCGACGGCAAAGCAATCGTCGAGCTCGCCGAGTCACGAGGCGCGGATGACGGCGCGCCGTCCGCCCGCGGTTTTTCGATCCGCTACTACGATCCCTCGCGCGCGAAATGGATCATGGCTCAACACTGGCCGAGCCCGAATTTCGACGGCATCGCCTTCACCGACCAACTCATCGGCGCCGAACATCACGGACGCCTCGCCATGTATTCGCTCGACTCGCGGCCGAAGACGGACGGCTCGCGCGACCACCGGCGCTACAACTTCTCCGATATCGCGCCGAATCGATTTCGCTGGGACGGCGCCAACTCCTCGGACGTCGGCGCGACCTGGACGACGTGGCAGGCGGTGGATTTTCATCGCACCGGCCCGAAGCCGAAGCTGCCCGACGCCGGGACGCCGTTTCCGGGCGTCTACGCGGAACATCTGTGCCCGGACCCGCCGCATCGCGAGCTTGATCGCCTTGAGGGCTTCTGGAGCGGCGTCGTCGAGCGTGACGGGACTGCGTCCCCGGCTCGGCTGACCATCGGCCGAATGCTTGACGGCTGCGCCGTCGCCGGAGTGCTCGATCACATTTCGGACGGCCACAAACGCTTCATCGCCTGGAGCTATTCGTCGACGTTCGGCTCCTGGGTGGAATTCAGCCTCGACAATGCGCCGGGATCGACACATGCGTATCGCCTCGCCAACTCCGTCGGGCGCGACGCTGTGTTCACGCAAGCGCCCGGCCTCGCCATCAAAGACGACATGACCGCCTTTCTCGCCCGCGAGGCCTTTGACACATCGGCGGCCAACTCTCGAACCGTGTGGCGCGAGGTGTCCGCCGACACGCTGGTGTTCGAAGAGCAGCTGCGTCCGACGCCCGACGCGCAATGGGAGACCGCGGCGCGTTACGAACTGCTTCGCATAGAGGATTAGCTTCATGAGATGTCGAAATGCGGCCGTCGCCGCCATTTCCATCGCTTTGGTCGCCGTAGGATGCGCTTCGACGCCCGCGAATTCAATTGACGACGGGGCGGTCGTGGAGGCGTCCCACCCGGCGTTTGCGGCGTTCGTCGTCGACGACGCGGACTCGCTCGGCGCCTGGTACGCACGTGTCTTCGGCGTCGCCGCGCGCAACGCCGTCGACATGGGGGCGCGCGGCCGCATTCTCATCATGGACAACGCCGCCGGCGTCACCGTGGAATTGATTCAGCGAACGGGCGCCGTCGATCCCGTGGTCGCTATCAACGCGGTCGACGCGCGAAGCTCGGTGCGTGGTCCCTTCAAAGTCGGGGTGTTCGTTGACGACGCGACCGCGGCGCACGCGGCGGCCGTCGCCGCCGATCTCGATGTCGATGCGGCGACGTTTTTTGACGAGGCGCTGAACCGCGAGACTTTCATCATTCGAGATCCGGAAGGCAACCGCGTTCAGGTGTTCGGGCCGAACGGACGCCGCTAGACGAACCCTGTGACGCTTCCCGATGGAAGCGTGGGTGATCTCGCACGCCTGGAACTTGTCTCCGGCCAGGTCAAAGGTGAGCGCTATTCGCCGCAAGGGATGGCGGGAGAAGAAATCTGACGCCCGAATTTGCGGCGCGGAGCGGGCGTCTCGCCGCTGTTCCGGGACGCGTCCTTCACCGATCCCGTTTGTTTCCGAGCCGGTTTTGGCGCTAAGCTCAGGCCGTGTTCGCCAACTCGCTCAGATCGCTGATCTTTCTCGCCGCACTCGTGCCGGCCGCGGCGGCCGCTCCGCCACCGGCCGCGGCGCCGGCGGAATCGCGTGGCGATGTGGTCATGCTCGCGGAAATCAAAGGCGTCATCGGACCGGCGACCCTGCGTCACGTCGAGCACGCCGTCGAGATGGCTGAGACGCGCGGCGCCGAAGCCCTGATCCTGCAAATCGACACGCCCGGCGGACTGGTCGTCTCCACGCGCGCGATCATTGAATCCATCCTCGCCTCCGACGTGCCCGTCATAGGTTACGTCGCGCCGGCGGGCGGGCACGCGGCGAGCGCCGGGACGTACATTCTCTACGCCACCCATGTCGCCGCCATGGCGCCCGGCACCAACGTCGGGGCCGCGACGCCGATCCAGATGGGCGGCTCAACGCCCCTGCCCGGCGCCGAGCCTGACCTCCCCGCGCCCGACGGCGGCGGAACCTCCAACGGCGGTGCTGACGAAGAAACATCGGGGGCCGAGGCGCCGCCGGCCGGCACGGCGCTCGACGCCAAGTCCGTCAACGACGCCGTCGCCCAGATCCGCGCCCTCGCCGAACTGCGCGGCCGCAACGCCGAGTGGGCGGAACGCGCCGTGCGCGAAGCCGTGTCCCTGACGGCGAACGGCGCGCTCGACGAAGGCGTCGTCGAATTCGTCGCCGCCGACGTCAGGACGCTGCTGGTCGCGATCGACGGCGAGACCGTCCGGATCGGCGGCCAGGAACGCACCCTCGCCACCGCCGGCCTGCCGATCGAACGCATCGAACCGACGTTTCTCACGCAAGCGCTGGGCGTGATCGCCAATCCCAATGTCGCGTTCCTTTTGATGCTGATCGGCGTCTACGGCCTGATCTACGAATTCGCCACGCCGGGTTCGATCGGCCCCGGCGTGATTGGGGCGATCGCGCTCATTCTCGGCCTCTACGCGTTGCATCAGCTGCCGCTGAATTACGCCGGCCTGGCGCTGATCGCGCTTGGCCTCGCCTTCATGGTCGCCGAAGCGTTCTCGCCGACGTTCGGGGTGCTGGGGCTGGGCGGACTCGTCGCGTTCGTGGTCGGCGCCTTCATGCTGTTCGACACCGACGTTCCGGCGTTTCGGCTCAACGCGTCGACCATCGTCGCGACCGCCGCCTCGTCTGGGCTCTTGCTGATCGTGATCCTCGGCTACGCGGTGCGGGCGCTGATGAAGCCGGTCGCCACCGGAATTGAGAGTTTGAGCGGGAAGATCGCACAGGTCGTCGATTGGTCCGGCGCGCACGGCCATGTCTGGGTCGACGGCGAACGCTGGGAGGCCGTGTCGGACGCGCCGCTGACGCCAGGACAGGAAGTGCGCGTCGTCCGCACCGAACGATTGAAACTTCACGTCGCCGCCGCCTGACGGGCGGGCGACTCCGAAAGGAGGCCCGCAATGGGCAACTTCGCAGTCTTCGTCGCTCTGGGGATCCTGGGCCTCTCCCTCCTCTTCAGCGCGATCAAAATCCTGCGCGAATACGAGCGCGGCGTCATGTTCACGCTCGGCCGCTACACCGGCACTGTCGGCCCCGGCATCGTGCTGGTGATTCCGGTCCTGCAGCAGATGGTTCGCAAACAGCTGCGCACCATCGTCACCGACGTGCCGACCCAAGACGTGATCTCGCGCGACAACGTGTCGGTGAAGGTCAACGCCGTGATCTACTACCGAATCATCGAACCGGACAAAGCGGTCTTGAACGTCGAAAACGTTGATGAAGCGACCAGCCAACTGGCCCAGACCACCTTGCGCTCCGTGCTCGGCAAACATGAGCTCGACGAGATGCTGTCGGAGCGCGACAAGCTCAACACCGACATTCAAGCGATCCTCGACCGTCAAACCGATCAGTGGGGGATCAAGGTCGCCAACGTCGAGATCAAACACGTCGACATCGACGAAAGCATGATCCGCGCGATCGCCATGCAAGCCGAGGCCGAGCGCTACCGTCGCGCCAAGATCATTTCGGCCGAAGGCGAGCAGCAAGCCGCCGAAAAACTGGTCGAAGCCGGCAAGATGTTGTCGGAATCGTCCAACGCTATGCAGCTGCGCTACTTCGCAGCCTTGCACGACGTCGCCGGCGAGCGCTCTTCGACGATCGTGTTTCCGATCCCCATCAACTTGATGTCGAAACTTCAGGGCGAAGACGAGACCTGACCCGCGCCACGGCCCCGCCGCAATCGTCGGGCTTTTCCGCGACCGGCGAAGCGCGGCACGCAGGGCAGGCCAGGGATTGGGACAAGTTGAAGACATTTCACGCTGCGGCCGAAGCCGGCAGCCTAACCGGCGCGGCGGATGCGTTGGGCATTTCGCAGTCCGCGGTGTCGCGCCAGATCGCCGCCTTGGAGGAACAACTCGGCGCCGCCCTGTTCCACCGCCACGCCCGCGGCCTT
>JAJFFL010000297.1 GCA_021776705.1 Alphaproteobacteria bacterium | reverse complement strand
GCGGGAAACCGACCACGGCGGCTTCGGCGACGTCGGCGTGCGACACCAGCGCGCTCTCCACTTCGGCGGTGCCCATGCGATGGCCGGAGACGTTGATGACGTCGTCGACACGGCCGGTGATCCAGTAATCGCCGTCGGCGTCGCGGCGGCAGCCGTCGCCGGTGAAGTACTTGCCGGCGAATGTCGAGAAGTAGGTTTGCACGAACCGGTCGTGGTCGCCGTAAACAGTGCGCATTTGGCCCGGCCATGAGTCCGCCAGGCACAGGTTGCCTTCCGCCGCGCCGGCGAGCTCGACCCCGTCGTTGTCGACAATCACCGGCGTGACGCCGAAAAACGGTTTCGTCGCCGAGCCGGGCATCAGCGGCGTCGCGCCCGGCAGCGGCGTGATCAGGATGCCGCCGGTCTCGGTTTGCCACCAGGTGTCGACGATCGGGCGGCGACCGTCGCCGACGACCGTGTGATACCAAATCCAAGCTTCCGGGTTGATCGGCTCGCCGACCGAGCCGAGCACCCGCAGCGAGCCGCGCGACGTCCCCTTCACGGGCTCGTCGCCGTGGCGCATCAACGACCGGATCGCGGTCGGCGCGGTGTAGAAAATGTTGACTTGGTGCTTGTCGATCACCTCCCAAAAGCGCGCGTTGCTCGGGTGGTTCGGCACGCCTTCGAACATCAAGGTCGTCGCCCCGTTCGCGAGCGGACCGTAGACGATGTAGCTGTGGCCGGTGACCCAGCCGACGTCGGCGGTGCACCAGTAGACGTCGCCGTCGTGGTAATCGAACACATATTCATGCGTCATCGCGGCGTAGACGAGGTAGCCGCCGGTCGTGTGCAGCACGCCTTTCGGCTGACCTGTCGAGCCGGACGTGTAGAGGATGAACAACGGATCCTCGGCGTTCATCGGTTCCACCGGACATGTCGCCGGCACTTCGTCGACGGCTTCCTGGTAGGGAATGTCGCGTCCGGCTTTCATCGGCACGTCGGCGCCGGTGCGGGCGACGACCACGACGCAGCGAACGTCGGGGCACATCTCCAGCGCCTTGTCGACATTGGCCTTGAGCGGAACCGTCTTGCCGCCGCGCAAGCCTTCGTCGGCGGTGATCACGCACGTGGACTGGCAATCGAGGATGCGGCCGGAGAGGCTGTCCGGCGAAAACCCGCCGAAAACCACCGAGTGCACCGCTCCAATGCGCGCGCAAGCCAGCATGGCGTAGGCGGCTTCCGGAATCATCGGCATGTAGATTGTGACCCGATCGCCCTTCTCCACGCCGCGTTCCTTCAACACGTTCGCCAGCCGGCAGACGTGGGCGTGCAGCTCCCGGTACGTGATTTTCTTGTCCACGGCCGGATCGTCGCCCTCCCAGATGATCGCCGTCTGGTCGCCGCGCGTTTTCAGGTGCCGGTCGACGCAGTTGGCGCACACGTTTAGAACGCCGTCCTCGAACCAGCGGATGTGGACGTCGTCCTTGGCGAAGGAGACGTCCTTGATTTTGGTGTAGGGGCGGATCCAGTCGAGCCGCTTGCCGCGCTCGCGCCAAAACCCCTCCGGGTCGCGAATCGAGGCGGCGTACATCTCTTCGTACGCCGCGGCGTCGATGTGGGCGCGCCGCTTGGTTTCTTCCGGCACGTTGAAGACCATGTCGTGATAGTCGAGCGTGGTCGCGTCGGACATCGCCGGCCTCCCAAGTGAAGATGCACGGATCCTGTCAGGCACGTTCGCCCAACTGCCGAGGCTTCACAAGGGCGTGCGCGGGGCTACGGTCAGGAATCGCCGTCGCCGAAGTGGCGACGTTCAAGCGCGGCGACCCGGACGACAAAGAAGACCACGATCAGGGCGAACAGCACCACGGCGCCGTTGCGGGCCACCCATTCGCCGGCCGGGACCCCGGCGATCGCGCGAACGTCCAGCGCCGGCCTCAAGATCACGCCCAATCCGTAGGCGACGGCGGCCCAAACGACCAGCAGGACGACGGCGAGCCGCACCGCGGCGGCCCAAAAGGCGCGTTCCGGGCTCACGCCGTCCGCCCCGCTTCATAAACGCCGCGCGCGATCGCCCGGGACAGGACGTCGGCGGCCAGCGATCCGATTCGGGCGATCGTGAACGCGGCCGGCTCGGCCAGCTCCGCGCGGCCGGTCGACAGGGCGAACACGACATCGCCGTCGAACGGCGCATGCGCCGGCCGCAGGGCCCGGGCGAGGCCGTCCTGCGCCATCACGGCGACCCGCTTGGCCTGCGCCGGGGTCAAGGCCGCGTCGGTCGCGACGACGGCGAGCGTCGTGCTCTCCCGCGCCCCGGGATTTGCTTTCGCGGCGCCCCAGTCGTCCAGGTCGAACGGCCCGACGCTCGCCGGGCGCGCGCCGCCGAATTCGCTGTCGATCTCAAACGGCCAGGCCCAAAACACCTCGGAGCCTGGAATCGTGGCCGAGCCGAACGCGTTCACCGCCGCGACGGCGCCGACGGTGATCCCGTCGTCGGTCACGATCGACGCCGAACCCAAGCCGCCGGCGGCCTGACCGGCCCGGGCGCCGAAGCCCGCGCCGGCGCGGCCGAGCGCGATCGGCGCGTCGGTGGCGCGCGACAGAGCGTCGGCGCCGAGGCGGCGGTACGGCGGTTCGCGGCCCCAGTCCTTTTGTCCGTCGTTGGCGAGGTCGTAGAGGATCGCCGCCGGAACCACGGGCGACTTCGGCACCCCGGGGCGCTCGACAAGCGCGAAGCCGCGTCCTCGCGCGCCGAGGGCGGCGGTCACGGCGTCGGCCGCGGCGAGACCGAAGACCGAGCCGCCGGCGAGAACCACCGCGTCGACGGAATCCACCAGGTTTTCCGCCGCCAGCGCATCGGTTTCGCGCGTGCCGGGCCCGCCGCCGCGAACGTCGACGGCGCACACGGCGCGTTCCTCAGGCAACACCACGGTGACGCCGGTGCGCACCGCGACGTCCTCGGCGGAGCCTACGGAAATACCCGGGACGTCGGTGATGTCGTTGCGCGCGCCTGGACCTGACATGTCCCCTCCCTAAAACCGACTCGGTATGTATGGTGCGCGGCCGAACACGAGAACGGCAAGGGACCACGTCATGTTTGCACCGCTTCATCGCGCCGCGGCCGCCGTCGCCCTGACGGCCGCCTTAATCGCGGGCTGCGCCGCGGCCCAGTCGGCCCGCGAGGCGCCGTCCGGATTCGTCGCCGCGGCCGACCCGCGCGCCGTCGAGGCCGGTCTCGACGTCTTGAAGGCCGGCGGAACGGCGGTGGACGCGGCGATCGCGGTGCAGGCGGTGCTGAGCCTGGTTGAGCCGCAAAGTTCGGGGCTCGGCGGCGGCGCCTTCATGCTTCACTACGACGCCGACGACGGCGAAATCGTCGTCTACGAAGGCCGCGAAACCGCGCCGGCCGGCGCGAAGCCGGACCTTTTCCTCAACGCCGACGGGCGCCCGATGGACTTTCTCGCCGCCAAAAACTCCGGCCTCAGCGTCGGCGTGCCCGGCGTCGTGGCGATGATGAAAATGGCGCACGACGACCGCGGCGCGCTTGCCTGGGGCGAGCAATTCGACGCCGCCGTCGCTCTCGCCGAGGACGGTTTCGTCGTCAGCCCGCGTCTGGCTTGGCTGATCGACTACGCCGCCGACCTGGGACTCAAGGCGTCGCCCGCGGCGCGCGCTTATTTCTATGACGACGCCGGCGATCCCTGGCCGGCCGGGCACGTTCTCAAGAATCCCGACTACGCGCGAACGCTGCGCACGATCACGACCGATTGGCGCGACTTCTATGAAGGCGGGATCGCGCAAGAGATCGCCGACGCGGTGCACTACGCCGGCCGGCCGGGCTCGATGACCGCCGCCGACCTCGCCGCCTACGAGGCCCACCGGCTCGCGCCTGTCTGCGTCGACTACCGCGACCACCGCGTCTGCGGCGGTCCGCCGCCGACCTCGGGCGGCGTCGCCGTCGGTCAAATCCTTGAAATCCTAGAGCGCATCGGCTTCACCGACGGCGGCGCGGACGACCCCGGCAACTGGCATCGCTTCGCCGAAGCGCAACGCCTCGCCTACGCCGACCGCGACCGCTACGCCGGCGACACGGCGTTCGTCGACTATCCCGTCGGCGGCCTCCTCGACGCCGCCTACCTCGACGCGCGCGCCGCCGTCGTCGACCCGAAGCGGGCGCAGGCCGCGATCCGTTTCGGGCGGCCGCCGGGCTGTTGCGAGGTCGAGCCGGGGGCCGACGCCACGCCCGACGCGCCGGGCACCAGCCATTTCGTCGTCGTCGACAAGGACGGAAACGTCGTCTCCATGACCACGACGGTGGAATCGGCCTTCGGGTCGACGCTCATGGCCGGCGGCATGTTTCTCAACAACGAGCTGACGGATTTCTCGTTCGCGCCCGTCGACGCCGACGGCAAACCGGCGGCCAACGCGGTCGCCCCCGGCAAGCGGCCGCGTTCGTCGATGTCGCCGTCGATCGTGCTCGATGCGTACGGTGAATTCGTGTTCGCCACGGGGTCGCCCGGCGGCAGCTCGATCATCGGCTACACGGCGAAATCGATCGTCGGCGTCCTCGACTGGGGCCTGACTCCGCAGGAAGCCGCGGACCTGCCCAATCTCGTCGCGCGCAACGACAAGATCACGATCGAGGCCGATCGCGCCTCGCCGGCGTTGATCGCCGCGTTGCGCAGCCTCGGGCACACGGTCGAGATTGCGGAGATGACGTCAGGAATCCACTCGGTTCGGCGCGATGCGGACGGCGGCCTTGACGGCGCCGCCGACCCGCGGCGCGAGGGCGACGTCGGCCGCTACTGAATCGCCGGAAGGCGCAATTCGAACACCGACCCTTCCGGCCCGGACTTGGCCAGCTTGAGGTCGCCGTGATTGGCGCGAGCGAGTTCGCGCGCGATCGACAGCCCGAGACCGGAACCGCCCTTCCGAGTCGAGGCCGCGAACGGCGTGAACAGGCTGTCGCGGGCGCGATCGGGCACGCCGGGGCCGTCGTCGATCACTTCGATGATCACCGCGCCGTCGTCGCGGCAGGCGCGCACGCAGACCATCCCCGGGGAAGTCCGGTCTTCTTGCCCGGCCAGGGCTTGAACCGCGTTGCGCGTGAGGTTCAGGAGAATGCGGTGAAGGTGCTCCGGGTCGGCCTGCACCGTGACGTCGTCGGCCACCGCAAGGTCGAATCCGGTCGGCGCCTCGGCCGCCGACGCGGCGTCGGCGAACGCGTCCTCCACCGCCGCGCGCAACGGCACCGGCGCCGCGTCCGGCTCGGTTTCCTCGGCGCGGCCGAACTTGAGCACCTCTTCAGCCAACCGCACGCCGCGGTCGATCGAGCGCACGAGGCGTTCGCCCTGGCCGCGAATGTTCGGGTCGGGATTGTTGGCGAGCCGGTCCGAGACGAGTTGAGCGCTGGTCAGGATGTTGCGCAGATCGTGGTTGATCTTGGCGACCGCCGAACCGAGGGCGGCCAGACGTTCGCGCTCGCGCAGCGCCTGACGGACTTGTTCTTGAAGCGCCGCCAATTCCTCTTCGGCTTGGCCGATTTCATCGCGCCGCTTGGACGGCACGATCACCCGGGTGGCGTCCTGCGGCGCGGCGCGAAACGCGGTCATCGCCAGCGCCAGGCGGCGCATCGGCCGCACGAACACGAACGACAGCGTCGCGAACACGAGGCCGCCGGTGAACAGGGAGATCAGCACCGAGACGCCGAAAATCCGCCACGAAAACGCGATGAGCGCGTCGCGCAGCGGCTTTTCCGGCGCCAGGACCTCGATGAACTCGCCGCCTTCGAGACGGGGATGGGCGACGATCAGCAAGTAGCGACCCTTGGGCGCGGTGAAGGTCAAGCAGGTGTCGATCAGCGACGACCACAGCCCGGACTCGCGCAAATCGACCGTGATCGGCGGCCGCGGCGGCGGGTCGCCTTGCAGGATGAGTTGGCGTTCGCCGTCGCGCTTGAGAGCGACAGCCTCGACTTCGGCGTTGGCGAGCAGCTCCGCCGCGAGATCTTCGGGCACCATGTAGTCGGGCGCCGCGGCGACCGCGAGCGACGCCGTCTGCGCCGCCTCGACGCGATCGCGCAGCCACTGCATGCGAAACGACGCCGCCGACGGAATGAAGATCATCACTTCGGCCAGCATTACGAACACGACGGTGAGCCCAAGCAGGCGCACGGACAGGCCGCGCGGCGCGCTTTTGCGCCGTTTCAGATAGCCGGCGATGTCCTGCAAAACCTTAGACATGGGCCCGATCCGCTTCCCCGCGCAGATACGTCACCCTGCGCGCGCCGGCAAGCGCGCCGGCGATCTGGCGGAAACACCGGATGCGACCGGCCGCGACGCGGTCTCGGTCGACCCGATCGGGCGCGCCGCGTTCACGGGCTCCGCTCCAGTCGCG
>JAJFFL010000296.1 GCA_021776705.1 Alphaproteobacteria bacterium | reverse complement strand
CGGCCAGCGCAAGTCGGCCCTGATCCCGGCGATGATCGAGGAATGCGAACGGCCGCTGTTGTTCGAACTCATGCAGACCGCCGACCTGACGCAATGGGACGGCGACCGCGACGACGAGGAATGGCGCAACTTCGTCGAAGTGATCCGCAGCAAGGTTGAGGAATCCGCCGCCGAGCGGGCAGCCGCGCCCGCCGCGCCGGCGGCGGCCGGCGGCGCGACCTCGGACGAGGTCACGATCGAGACGACGTTCTGGAACTCAATCAAGGACGGCGGCGCCAAGGACGATTTCGAAGCCTATCTGGAGCGCTACCCCTCCGGGTACTTCGCCACCCTGGCCCGCAACCGGCTGAAAGCGCTGGGCGCGCCGGCCCCCGCGCCCGCCGCCAAGCCGGCCCCCAAGCCGGTCTCCAAGCCGGCGCCGAAGCCGGCCCCGGCGGCGAAATCAAAACCGGCCTCCAAGCCGGCGCCGAAGCCGGCCCCCAAGAAGCGTGCGAAGGCCGCGGCGCCGAAAAAGGTCGGCGGCGGCGGCCGGCTGCTGGCGCTGATCGCGCTGGTCGGCGCGGTCGCCGGCGGCTACGCCGTCTTTGGAACCGATCTCTTCAAGTCCGGCGGCGCGTCGGGGCCGGAAGCGGCGGCGGGCGCCGACCCGTCAGTGGCCCCGGAGCCGCCGCGGCCGCCGTCGGCGCGGGCGTCGGTGAACACGTTCGTCGACTGCGAAGACTGTCCGACAATGGTCACCGTGCCGGCCGGGACGTTCATGATGGGGTCGCCGTCGGCCGAGATCGGCCGCTACGCCTACGAAGGCCCGCAGCGCGAAGTGCGGGTCGCGGCCTTCGCGATCAGCCGCTACGAAGTGACGTTCGACGAGTGGCAGGCGTGCGTCGACGCCGGCTCATGCGGCGGCTATGAGCCGCGCGACGAGGGCTGGGGCAAGGGGACGCGGCCGGTCATCAACATTTCGTGGAACGACGCGCAACAGTACGTCGGCTGGCTGTCGACCAAGACCGGCCGCCGCTACCGGCTGCCGACCGAAGCGGAATGGGAATACGCCGCGCGCGGCGGCACGACGACCCGCTACTGGTGGGGCGACACCTTTGACGACGCGCGGGTGGCGCGGCGCACGACCCAGCCGGTCGGCGGCTTCGCCGCCAACCCGTTCGGCCTTCACGACATGCTGTCGAACGCGCGCGAGTGGGTCGAAGACTGCTACGCGCGCTCCTACGACGGTCTGGCGAACGACGCCCGGGCGTTCACCGGCGGCGACTGCTCGCAGCGCACGGTGCGCGGCGGTTCGTACCGGTCGCAGGCGCGCGACGTGCGGGTCGCCAACCGGGCGCGGTTCCGGCGCACGATACGCGACGACTACCTCGGGATCCGGCTTGTGACCGACGCCCGCTAGGCGCCGCGATGGCCGCCGTCTCGCCCCCGCCCTGGCCGCGCGCGGTTTTCAGCGTCGGCGTCACCGGCCACCGCGAAAATCACGCCGCCTTCGTCGCCGCGCGGAGCGCCGTCGGCGAGGTCGTCGACTCCATTCTCGACCGCGTCGCCGCCAACGCCGTCGAGATCGCCGAGCTGGAGACGGTCGAAGAATCCGAGCTCGGGTTCCGGATGCTGTCGATGCTCGCCGACGGCGCCGACGAGATGTGCGCCGAGTCGGCCTTGACGCGCGGCTGGGAGCTGGTGGCGCCGCTGCCCTTCGGCCCCGCGCTGACCGCCGCCTTGGGCGCCGGGGCCGGGTTCGACCGCGCTCAGGTCGAGCACGTGCTGGCCTCCGCCGACGCGGTGTTTCGGGGCGAAGCCTGCGCCGACGCCGCCCTGTCGCGGATCGCCGCCTACGAAGACCGCGGCCGGGTGTTCGCGCTGGCCGAGAAAGACGACATGTACCGCCGCCGCTGGCGCGACGCCTGCGACGCCGACGCCGACGCGCAGCGCCTGTTCGAAGACCTGTGCGCCCAGCGCTACGCGCTCGCCTCGCGCATCATCATCAACCACGCCGACATCATGATCGCGGTGTGGGACGGCGAGAGCCGGGCCCGCGTCGGCGGCACCGGCGACAGCATGCGGGCGGCCCTGGAGGCCGGCGTTCCGGTCGCCTGGATCGACCCGGCCGACCCCGCCCGCTGGCGGTTTTTGGAGTCGGTGGACGAGCTGCGGGCCCTCGACCGCGGCGCCGGCCAGGACGCGTTCGCGGCCCTCGACCGGGTGGTGCGGGCGATGCTGTCGCCGACCGCGGCGGCCCCGGACGAGGGCGTCGAACCGCCGGGGCTGCTGCGCTTCCGGCAGGAGAAATGGAAGCCGACCAACGGCTGGCTGTGGCGCGGCTACCGGTTGGTGGAATGGGTTCTGGGGGCCGGGAAGGACGCCAAGGGCGTGCGGCTGCCGCGCACCGGACTGGCGCCGCGGCCGACGCCGCCGGACCAATTCGCCGCCGTCTGGTGGGCCGACGTTCTCGCCGAAGCCGCCGACGCCGTCGACGACGACCCGGACTTCATCGCCCGGCTCGAGACCCGGC
>JAJFFL010000295.1 GCA_021776705.1 Alphaproteobacteria bacterium | reverse complement strand
CGCGGGCTTGCGGCACGCCGACGGCCGCGGCCGCCGCCCGGGCGTCGGCGGCGGCGGCTTTCTCCGCTTCCGCGGCGACGCCGCGCTCGGCCTCGGCGAGGCGCGCCTCGGCCGCGCTCAGCGCCTGCTGGGCTTCGCTCCACCGGCGACGGTGGACGTGGGTCTCAAGCGCGAGGATGTCGTTCGAGACACGGCGGTAGCGCCGCGCCTGACGCGCCTGGCGGCGCAGCTGATCCAACTGCCGCTCGGCTTCGCCGACGACGTCGTCGAGGCGTTCGAGATTGGCTTGCGCGGCGCGCAGCTTGAGTTCGGCTTCATGGCGGCGGGCGCGCAGGCCCGAGACGCCCGCGGCCTCCTCCAAAACGCGGCGGCGGTTTTCGGGCTTGGCGGCGATCAATTCGCTCACCTGGCCCTGGCGCACGAGGGCGGGGGAATTGGCCCCCGACGACGCGTCGGCGAACAACAGCTGGACGTCGCGGGCCCGCGCCTCGGCGCCGTTGACCTTGTAGACCGACCCGGCGCCGCGGCTGATGCGGCGGGTGATCTCCAGCGTGTCCGCGTCGTTGAATTGCGCCGGCGCGCGGCGTTCGGCGTTGTCCGCGATCAGCGTCACTTCGGCGTGGTTGCGCGCCGGACGCTTGCGCGACCCGGAAAAGATCACGTCGTCCATGCCGGCCGCGCGCATCGCCTTGGCCGACGCCGCGCCCATCACCCAGCGCAAGGACTCGAGAATGTTCGACTTGCCGCAACCGTTCGGTCCGACGACGCCGGTCAGTCCCGGCTCGACGTGGAACTCCACCGGGTCGACGAACGACTTGAAGCCGGTAATGCGCAGCCGGACAAATTTCACCGCCGGGGCGCGCCTCTAGCTCTCGTCGGCCGCGTCGGCGTCGTCGGCCGGCGCGTCTTCGCCGAGCAACGGCTGAAGGATGCGGTCGAAATCATCGATCGCCATCGCGCCTTCGTAGGTCTTGCCGTTGATCACGAATGTCGGCGTGACCGAGACGTTGTAGAGGCGGTCGCCGTCCTCGCCGACTTTTTGAATGCGTTTGATCTCCTCGTCGTCGCGCATGCAGGCGTCGAATTGAGCCTCGGTGACGTTCGCCGAGCGGGCGATGCGCAGATAGACTTCGCGCGCGTTGCCGGTCGCCGCGGCTTGCAGAATTTGCCCGCGCTGACGGAACAAGACGTCGAGCACGTCAAAGTACTTGTCCTCCGGCGCGCAGCGCGCGAGCAGGAATCCGGCCATCGCCAGGTCGGCCGGCTGGGTGGGCAGTTCGCGGAAGATGAACCGCACCTTGCCGGTCTCGACGTACTTCGCTTTCACGTCCGGCCAGGTGTTGACGTGGAACGTCTGGCAGTGCGGGCACATGACGGAGGCGTACTCGATGATCGTCACCGGCGCCCCGGGGGACCCGATCGCGCGGTCGCTCGCGACCTCGCCGTTTGGACGGTCGCCGGCGCCGTTGGCGCGGTCGCCGCAGGCCGCCAAGGCGGCGCCGGCCCCGGCCAGCAGTATGAATTCACGTCGGTTGGTCATGCTCGATCCTTCCGAAGTCGTCGGGCGGGCCTCACTCGCGTTCGAGGAGCGCGCCGCGTCCAAGTCTTTTCAACGCCGCCTTCAAGCGCGGATGCTCCACGTCCGCAAGCCCCGCGTCCAGCGCCAGAGTCTCGCTCGGCGTCAGGCCGGCGCGCCGGACCGGGCCGGACGCGGCCCGCGCCGGAGCGCGCGTGATCGCCAGCCGGCGGGCGACAGACCCGCCGCAAAACAAGTTCAAACGCTCCAGAATCCGGGCGCTTTCGGCTTCCACGAAGACCGCGCCGGCGCCGCGCACCGCGACGTGCAGCGTGCCGCCTCGGCCGCGCCCCGTCAGGCGCAGCGGCGCGCACATCTTGGCCACCTTGTCGCCGACGATCTCCGGCCACCGGGCGGCGATCTCGGCGAAGGCGGGGCCGCCGGCGGCGTCGACTCCGAGCGCCGCGACCAGCTTGGAGACCGCGCGCGCGGCCTTGGGAGCCGGCTTGATGGCGGCTCGTCCGCGCAGATTGGCGCGGACGAATCGGGAAAGATCGCGAGGCGGGCGCATGATTCGGGCAGGATCGCCCGGTTCGAACCGGGGGTCCAGTGAAACGCGGGCGTCGACCACAAGCGATTGAACGGCCGCCGGAACGGCTCCTGCGCGCGCTTTTGGCCTGGTACGACCGCGCCGGCCGGACGTTGCCGTGGCGGGTGCGGCCGGAAGACCGGGCGCGAGGCGTCCGCGCCGACCCCTACCGGGTGTGGCTGTCGGAGGTCATGCTGCAGCAAACGACGGCGGCGACGGCGGCCCCGTACTACGCCCGGTTTCTCGACCGCTACCCGCGAGTCGAGGTTCTCGCCGGCGCGCCTTTGGAGGATGTTCTCGCCGAATGGGCCGGCCTCGGCTACTACGCCCGCGCCCGCAACCTGCACGCGTGCGCCAAGGCGGTGGCCGCCGCCGGCGGGCGGTTTCCCGACACCGAGGACGGGCTGCGCGCCCTGCCGGGCGTCGGGCCCTACACCGCGGCCGCGGTCGCGGCGGTGTGCTTCGATCGTCGGGCCAACGTCGTCGACGGCAACGTCGAGCGGGTGATCGCGCGGCTGTTCGCGGTCACGACGCCGCTGCCGGCGGCCAAACCAGAGCTGCGGTCCTTGGCCGCGCCGCTCGTGCCCCCGGCGCGGCCGGGAGACCATGCGCAGGCGCTGATGGACCTCGGCGCGACGGTGTGCACGCCGCGAAATCCGGCCTGCGGGGCGTGCCCCTGGTCGCCGTGGTGCGCGGCGTTCCGTACGCCGGATCCCACGGTCTTTCCCGTCAAGGCGAAGAAATCCGCCAAACCCGTGCGCCGCGGCGTCGCCTATTTTCTGCGCCGCGGCGACGCCGTGTGGCTGCGCCGCCGGGCTCCGACCGGCCTGCTCGGCGGCATGGTCGAATTGCCGACCACCGATTGGGTCGACGCGCCGCTGGTCCCGGCGCCGGCCGCGCCGGCCCGCGCGGCCTGGCGCGACGCCGGCGCGGTGCGCCACGCGTTCAGCCACTTCGCCTTGGAGCTGTCGGTGAAAACCGCCGAGGCCCGCGCCGACCCGCGCGGCGAGGGCTGGTGGCACGCGATCGACGACCTCGACCGCGCCGGCCTTTCGAGCGTCATGCTCAAGGCGGCGCGCCGCGGCACCGCGCCGTCTTAGAGATCGTCAGGCGCTGTCGGCGGTTTTGGGAAACATTTCGTCGCGCAAGCGACGCCTCATCACATCGATCGGCGCAAGACCGGTCGGCGTCTTGACGTGCCAGAACGTCCAGCCGTTGCACGCCGACGCTTGGG
>JAJFFL010000294.1 GCA_021776705.1 Alphaproteobacteria bacterium | reverse complement strand
CGTCTTCGGCTGATCGCGGCGGCCGAACACCAGCAGATTTTCGCCGACCCACTCGAAATTGCGGACGTCGTCGTCCTGCAGGTCGGCGTTGACGACCGCGTGCGCGCCGGCGTCGAGGTCGAAAACCGTCAACATCCGGCTGTCGTCGTTGGTCACCAGGAACGAGGCGTAGCGCCCGCTCGGCGACAGCGCGGGATAGGAATACGCCGGCGACCGGGCGAGTTCCTCCGCGGTCGGCTGACCGGCCGCCGGCGCGGACACGCCAAACAACAGAAAAACCAGTGCGGTGATGGCGCGCATGTCGGTCCCCTCTGCGATTTTCGGCACCCAACCATAGGGTTGCGACGGTTTTGTGGACAACTTCGCCGTCCGATTCGCCCGCCTGGCCGCGAAATCCGCCCCGCTCACGGCGCGACAAATCGCTGTGAAGCCCTTTCGCGGCGCCGAAAAAGACCCAAATATCACCTCAACTAGGAACGCGCGCGCCGCGGGGGCTGGTCGGCCCCAGGCGCGCCGGGCTCGATTTTCCTTCGAGAAAACCGGGCGAGGAGGACGCACCATGGGATCCACGGCTCTCACCGTTTCGCTCAGCCCTGAACAAGGCCTGAGCCGCTATCTGTCGGAAATCCGCAAGTTTCCGATGCTCGAAAAAGACCAGGAATTCATGCTCGCCAAGCGCTGGCGCGAGCACGAGGACCCGGACGCCGCCGAACAGCTCGTCACGTCGCACCTGCGGCTGGTGGCCAAGATCGCCATGGGCTACCGCGGCTATGGGCTGCCGATCGGCGAGGTCATCTCCGAGGGCAACGTCGGCCTCATGCAGGCGGTCCGGAAGTTCGACCCGGACAAGGGCTTTCGGCTTGCGACCTACGCCATGTGGTGGATCCGCGCCTCGATCCAGGAATACGTCCTGCGCTCGTGGTCGCTGGTGAAAATGGGCACCACGGCGGCGCAGAAGAAGCTGTTCTTCAACCTGCGGCGCCTGAAGGGCGAGATCGACGCTATCGAGGAAGGCGACCTGACGCCGGACCATCTGTCCCAGATCGCCACCAAGCTCGGGGTGACCGAAGACGAAGTCACCTCCATGAACCGGCGGATGTCCGGCGGCGACTCGTCGCTCAACGCGCCGCTGCGCGCGGAGTCGGAAGCCGAGTGGCAGGACTGGCTGGTCGACGACAACGCCGTCAACCAGGAAGAGGACGTCGCCGACCGCGAGGAGTTCTCGGTCCGCATGGAGTTGCTGCAGGAAGCGATGTCGACGCTGAACGAGCGCGAGAAGCACATCATCACCGAGCGCCGCCTGTCGGAGGAACCGAAAACCCTCGAGGAGCTGTCCGAGGTCTACGGCGTCAGCCGCGAGCGCGTCCGCCAGATCGAGGTGCGCGCGTTCGAAAAGCTGCAGACCGCGATGCGCGCGACCGCCAAGAGCCGCGGCCTGCTCGACGAAGAAGACGACCTCGAAGACGCGTAGGCTTCACCGCACCCGACACGCCCCGGCCGGGCGCCCTCGCGGCGTCCGGCCGTTTTCGTCGCGACGGCGACCGCTAGTCCTCCTTCGGACCCTTGCGCGCTGCGTGCGCCGCGCGCAGGCGGTCGGCGGCGGCCTCCTCGGCTTCCTGGTCCGAGTCGTGGTCCCACTTGGCCATCACCTCGTAGGCCAGCACGATCACGGCGACGGCGAAGATCGACAGCGACACGAAGTCGGCCCCGGCGCCGAGGTACTTGGTCAGCCACGTCAGGATCGCGTCGTACTTCAGCACCGACAGCACCGCCGCGCCGATGCCGGCCGCCTTGGCGACGTACTCGAGGGTCTCGGGGTAGCGGCGGAAATAGAAGAACACCAGGATCATCGCCCAGACCCCGAAGCCGAGGGTGTAGAGCGGCGCCATGATCCGGTAGGCGCCTTGGGTGTCGGTGCCGAACAGGACGTCCCATGAGCTCGTGAACGCCTGGTTCATCACCGGCCACAGCAGCATCAACAGGCCGCCGACCGGCACCGAGCGTTCGATGTTGTCCATGTGGTCGGGGTAGAAGCGCTCCAGCGTCTTGCGGCGGCGCAGGAGCATGATCCCGATGCACAACAACACCAGCAGGAAGAAGATCTTGAACGGCTCCAGCCAGCGGTGGGCGACGTAGGTCTGCGACGGGTTGTTCTTCTGGATCGCGATCATCGCGTCCTTGAACGCGCCGCGCGCCGCGCAGCATTCGGCGATCGTGACGTTCGGCTTGCCGTTGGCGAGGCAGTAGGTGCGCAGGGTTTCCTCGGGCCGGAAAATCGTCGACCGCGACGCGCCGCAGGGGTGCTGGTAGCGCGACAGGCCGTCCGGGGTCCGCGATTCGGCGCCGACGGCGAGGTGGGCGTCGATGATCGGCGCCCGTTCGCAGTTCGGCGGCCGGCAGCCGGCCGGGTCGCCGGCGTCGGCCTCAAGCGCGGCCGGCGCGATCTCCCACCACGACCGGTCCGGGCTCTTGCCGAACATGTCGGAGATGTACCAGGCGGAGCCGAGGGTGGCGGCGAAACCGATCACCAGGATCAGACGGCCGAGTTTGATGTAGCGCCAGTAGGCGTCCATCACCACCGCGCCGGCGCGCCAGAACGCCAGCAGGGCCACGATCCCGACGGTCGGGAAAAAGATGAAATTCTGGCTGTGAAAGCTCAGGATCGGCAGCCACAGCTTTTGCGGATATTCCCAGAGCACGATCGCGGTGTCGGCGACGAACGCCGCCGCGAGCACGGTGAACACCAGGATCGTCAGCCACTTCGCGATCGGCGACATGGCGCGCCCTCCCCTCAAAGCCGCCCCCCGACGGCCGTTCCGGGATTTGTCTTAGCACAGGGCCGCGGGCGCCGGAACGCGCGCGCCGCCGCCTAGGGCAGTTCGATTTCGCCGCTCATGTAGTCCGCGCACCGGCCGCCGAGCGCCGTGCGGTCGCCCTTTTGCTCGACCACGAGCGCGCCGCCGCGGGCCGAAATCTGGCGCGCCGTCAGGCGCGTTTCGCCCAGCCGTTCCGACCAGTAGGGCGCGAGCGTGCAATGCGCCGAGCCGGTCACCGGGTCCTCGTCGACGCCGGAGCCGGGGCCGAAAAAGCGCGACACGAAATCGCAGTCCTCGCCCGGCGCGGTGGCGACGGCGTTGGCGTTCGCGGCGCCGAGGGCGCGAAAATCGGGAGCCAGCGCTGCGACCTCGGTTTGCGACGCGTAGACGAGCAGGAAGTAGTCGGCGCCGTGGACGCGCGGAATTTCGAACCCCGCCTCCGGAGCCCCGCCGACCGCGGCGGCGATGGCGTCGGGGGCCCGGGTCGGGCCGTGCGGCAGCGACGGGAAGTCCATCACGTAGCCGCCGTCGGCGCGCGCCACCGTCAGCGGACCGGACAGGGTGTCGAACGTCACCGCGTCGCCGCCGAAGCCGAGCTTGGTGAACACCACGTGCGCGGACGCCAACGTCGCGTGGCCGCACAGGGCGACTTCGACGGTCGGCGTGAACCAGCGCAGATGATAGCGGCCGGCGTCGGCGCCGGGAACGAGGAACGCGGTCTCGGAGAGATTGTTCTCGGCCGCGATCGCCCGCAGCACGTCGTCGGCGAGCCAGGCTTGCAGCGGACAGACCGCGGCGGGATTGCCGGAAAACGGCCGGTCCGCGAACGCGTCGACCTGGTGGATGGGGATGCGGGTCATGGAGCTTGGCCCTCCGAGCGATGTCGCAGTGCGCCGGCCTCTAACGGTCAACGCCAAGGCCGACAAGATGTCCAGCCGCCCGGCGCGCGATGGCGGCGCTCGCGCCCATCTCCAGCTCCGCCAGGTCCCGTGTCTGCGCCGCGTCATTGCATGCCGCGCCGCGCACGGGATGACGGGGTGGAAGTACGCCCTCCGCCCGGCCTAACCCCGGAACGGGTCGCGCATCAGGATCACGTCTTCGCGTTCGGGGCTGGTCGAGAGCAGCGCCACGGGGGCGCCGATCAGCTCTTCGATGCGGCGGACGTATTTCACCGCTTGCGCCGGCAGGTCGGCCCAGGAGCGGGCGCCGCGGGTCGAACCGGTCCAGCCTTCGAAGGTCTCATAGACCGGCACGACGGCGCTCTGGGCGGCCTGGCCGGCGGGGAAGCGGCGGATGCGCTTGCCCTCGTGCTTGTAGGCGACGCAGACCTTGAGCTCGGCGAATCCGTCGAGCACGTCGAGCTTGGTCAGGGCGATGCCGTCGATGCCGCCGATGGTGATCGCCTGGCGCACCAGCACGGCGTCGAACCAGCCGCAGCGGCGCTGGCGGCCGGTGACGGTGCCGAACTCCGCGCCGCGCTCGCCGAGCTTGCGGCCGACGGCGTCGTCGAGCTCGGTCGGGAACGGGCCGGAGCCGACGCGCGTGGTGTAGGCCTTGGTGATGCCGAGCACGAAGTCGATCGCCCGCGGGCCGACGCCGGACCCCGCCGCCGCCTGCCCCGCCACGGTGTTGGAGGAGGTGACGAACGGATAGGTGCCGTGGTCGACGTCGAGCAGCGTGCCTTGCGCGCCCTCGAAGAGGATTTTCTTGCCCGCCTTGCGGGCGTCGTCGAGGGCGCGCCACACCGGGCCCATGTAGGGCAGAACCTTGGGCGCGATCTCGCGCAGCTGCGCGAGCACGTCGGCGGCGTCGATCTCCGGCTGCCCGAGGCCGCGGCGGAGCGCGTTGTGGTGGACCAGCAGCCGCTCGACCTTGCCCGGCAAGCTGTCGTCCTCGCTGAGATCGACGAGGCGGATCGCGCGGCGGCCGAGCTTGTCCTCGTAGGCCGGCCCGATGCCGCGCTTGGTGGTGCCGATCTTGTGGTCGCCGGCGGCCTCTTCGCGGGCCGCGTCAAGGTCGCGGTGCAGGGGCAGGATCAGGGCCGCGTTCTCGGCCACCGTGAGGCGCTCCGGACTGACCTTGACGCCTTGCGTCTTGATCGACTCGATTTCCTTGACCAGGGCCCAGGGGTCGACGACGACGCCGTTGCCGACGTAGGACGCCTTGTCCTCGCGCACGACGCCGGACGGCAGCAGACTCAGCTTGAAGGTCTGGTCGCCGACGACGAGCGTGTGCCCGGCGTTGTGGCCGCCCTGGAAGCGCACCACCACGTCGGCGCGGTGCGACAGCCAGTCGACGATCTTGCCCTTGCCCTCGTCGCCCCACTGCGAGCCGACGACCACCACGTTGGCCATAGAGTTGTTTCCGTCAGATCGGGATCAGTCGCCGAACTTGTACGCCAGCCGCACCCCGAAGGTGTCGAGGCCCTCGTTCTTGCCGTTGGCGAAGACTTGTCCGTGCGAAAGGTGTTCGAAGACGAGCGCCGCGTCCCAGGTCTCGTTGAGGTGCACGCCGGCGGCGAGCGAGGAGCGGAACAGCTGCCGCGAGCCGAAGATCACGCGCTCCTCGGCGAGGCGGATGCGCACCGGGTCGCTGGGGCTCGGCGGCAGATCGACGACCCCGTCGTGGACGACGACGCCGAACGCGGCTTCGCCGAAAAAGCGGTCCGCCAGGTCGGGCGTCGTCCAGATCAAGCCGCCGCCGCCGAAGTTGGTCTCTTCTTCGGTGTTCCAGGAGAAGTTGAGGTAGGGCCGCGGTTTCAGCGCCCATGACAGAATTTCGGGGCTGTCGAACACGACCTCGAACTCGATGTTGAAGCCGTCCTCCTTGCCGCCCGTGCCTTCGTTGAGCACGGAAATGTCGTGGTCCATCAGATCGATGCGGAATTCGCTCAGCGGGCCCGCCGACGCCGGCCCGGCCAGCGTCACGACGGCGGCCGCGGCGGCTGAAAAACTGCGCATCCCCATGGGACCCCTCCGTCAACGTGCCTCCGTGATAGCGCGGCCGGGCCCCAGGTCCAAGCCTTGCCTCAAAACGCCAGCGCCTTGGCGTCGCG
>JAJFFL010000293.1 GCA_021776705.1 Alphaproteobacteria bacterium | reverse complement strand
GCCGGCGCGGCGATCGACGCCGGACGCCGGCTTGCCGCTGAGGTTCGTCAGATATATACTACAAAAGCGAATAAATGATTCGGACGGTTGCGAACGGAGGGTCGGCGATGGGCTGGATTGTGCTGGTGATGCGCGTCTTGTTGGGGCTCATGTTCGCGGCGGCGGGCTTGGCGAAGCTGCAATTCCCGGAGCTGTTCGTCGCCAAAACCACGGCCGCGGGCTTGCCGTTCCCGGAGTTGGCGGTGCACGCGGCCGCGGCGCTGGAGCTGACGGCGGGCCCGGCGCTGCTGCTCGGGCTCAAGACGCGCTATGCGGCGATCGGGCTCGGCGGATTCACGGTGCTCGCCGCGGTTTTGATCCACACCTTCTGGGCGGTCGAACCGCCGCGCGCGCAAGCCGAACTCGTCGGCTTCGTGAAGAACGTCGTGATCACGGGAATGTTGACGCTGATCTACCTCAAACGACCCGGCCGCTGGGCGTTGGACGCGACCAAGATCGGCCGGCTGATGTCGCGACGCGCGTTTTCGAAGTAGGGCGGGCGGCGCGGCGGGCGTGAGTCTTGACGCCGCCGCCGTCTCCTCCGCGTGCGGCGGGTTCGGCGTCCCGTCCGGACGCCGTCACAAGCACAGCGTCTCCCCCTCTTGCGCCAGCTTGAATCCGGCGGCGATCACGGCGCGCGCTTCGGCGCTGTCCGGGTCGAGCGCCGGGTTGGTGTGGTTGAGGTGGATGAAGCGGACCTTGGCGCGGGTCGCGGCCGGCTCGTCGGCGAGGCGCGTCATAGTGTCCGCGATGCGCGGGTGCGGAATGCCGGACATGTCGCGATGGCCGAGTTCGCCGTCGGCGAAGAAGGTGGCGTCGAGGTAGGCGGCGTCGACGTCGAACAGCATGTTTTCCAGGGCGACGCCTTGGGCGTCCCAGTCCTCCCAACTGTCGATGTCGGGGAGGAACAGCACGCTCTTCTCCGGCCCGTCGATGCGCCAGCCGACGACCTCGGAGAATTCCTCGCGGTGCGGGACTCGAAACGGCGTCGCCGTCAGGCCGTCGGCGATCCGCTGCGGCTCGCCGTCTTTCTGCAACTTGATCTCGATGTTGTCGTAGGCGACGAGCTGGCTCCACGGGCCGTTGGCGCGCAGGTACGCCGCCATGCGCGGCATGACGTAGGTCGGCGTGTCGTCGGCGTTGGCCGCCTCGTAGCCGATGTGCATCAGGCCGACGTAGTGGCCGATGTGCGCGTGCGTCAGAAAAATTCCGTCGAGGCCGACGCGGCGATCGACCGGAAATTCTTCGTCGAGACGCTGCAGCTGCTGCTTGATGTCCGGCGTCGCCTCGAACAGGTAGCGCCGCCGCTCCGCCCCGCGGTCGTCGATCACCGCCAGCGCCGTCGCCAGCCGCCGCAGCGACGGTTCGGCCCACGCCGAATCGTCGGGGTTGGCGATCTGCGGCTTGCCGGCGTCCTGGGCGACGCCGAGGACGAACAGGGTGATCGGGCAGGCGGCCTTGGCGGCGACGTCGGCGGGAGCGGCGCTCGCGCAGCCGGCGATCAACGTCGCGGCGAGCAGCGCCCGCCTCACCGGTTCGCTCCCGGGATCCACAAGACGTCTCCGTCGGCTTGCGTGTTGACCCACCGCGCGGCGACGAACAAAAAGTCCGACAGGCGGTTGAGATAGCGCAGCGCCGCGCCGGAGACGTGTTCGCCCTCGATCGACATCAGCGCGGCGACGCGGCGTTCGGCGCGACGGGTGACGGCGCGGGCGACGTGCAAACGCGCGGCGGCGTCGGAGCCGGCGGGGAGAACGAAGCTCTCCAGGGGTGCGAGGTCGGCGTTGAAGCGGTCGATGTCGGCCTCCAGGCGCGCGACCTGAGCGTCGACGATTCGCAACGCCTCGAATTTCAACGGCGCGCCGCGTTCCGGCGTGGCGAGGTCGGCGCCGAGGTCGAAGAGGTCGTTCATCACCCGGATCAGCGATCCTTTGAGGTCGCCCGTCGCCAAGGCCTCGACCGCGAGCCCGACGAACGAGTTCGCCTCGTCGACGGCGCCGTAGGCTTCGACGCGGGCGTTGAACTTGGCGACGTCCTCGCCGGTCGCGAGCTTGGTGCGGCCGGCGTCGCCGGTCTTGGTGTAGATCTTGTTCAGCTTGACCATGGCGGTTCCGTTCCGTTTCGGTCCCTATACAGGAGGCGCGCGTGCGCATCATCTTTCTCGCCCTGTTCGGTCTGTCCGCCTGCGTCCACGGCCCGGAGGCGCAACGCGCGGCCTGCGACCCGGACGCCGCCGCCGCGGCGCTGCTCGCCGCCCACGCCGAGATCCTGCGCGCCCACCGCGACGACGACGTCGACGCCTGGATGGTGCTCGAGCCCGAGGTGCAGATCGTCGGCTCCGCCGGCCGCGTCGTCCGGGTCGCCGCCGCCGAACGCCGCGCCGGCCGCGAAGCCTATCTCGCCGGCGCCGAGTTCGAGCGCTACGAGGACGCGGTCGCGCCGGTCGTGCGCGTCGCCGGCGACTGCTCCTTGGGGTGGGTGATGGTCGAGGTCGTGGCGACCGGCGTGTCGCGAACCGCGGACGGCGCCGAGGAGCCGATCGACTGGCGCGCGTCGTGGGTCGAACTCTACGCCCGCGCCGACGACGGCTGGAAAATGATCGGCAACGTGTCGAACTTCGCCGACTGAGCCGTCAGCCGCCGGCGCGGGTCTTGAGCCAGAACGCGATGACGATGACGATGATGGCGACGAACTGCGCCGCGACGCGCGCGCGCATCAGCTTGTTCGACGTCGAGCGCGCCTGCGCGCCGGAGCGGAACAAGTTGAGGATTCCCGCGACGAGGACGAGGAACACGACCCCGAGGGCGACGTAGATCACAAGATCGATGCTGTTCATGCGGCGCCAACTTAAGCGCCGCCGCGGATTTGCCAAGTGCGGCGGATCGCCGTCCGGACTAACCGATCCGTAAGGTGGATTTGGCCGGCGGCTCTGCTATGCGGAGCGCAAGGCCGACCGGGGGGACGCCCATGCGCCGCATCGCCGCTGTCTTGATGACGATCGCCGTCGCGTGCGCGCCGGACGACGGCGGACGGGCCGCCGCGACCGCCGACGGCGGCGTCGCCTTGCCGACGCTCGGCGGATCGTTTCCGGTCGGCACGGCGGTCCTGACATGGACCGACGCGGCGCGCCTGGAAGGCGCCACGGCGGACCCCGACGACCGCCGCCAGGTTCGAGCCCAAATCTGGTGGCCGGCGACCGACAGCGCCGCGCCGCGGGCGGCCTACTTCGACCGGCCGGATCTCTACGCCGAAGCCTGGGGCGACGGCGTGCAGGAGCTGCTCGAAAGCGTGCGCCCGAACGCGCGGCTCGGCGCGCCGGTCGCGGACGCGATGCGAAAGTACCCGGTTCTGCTGTATTCCCACGGCTGGAATTCGACCCGGTCCGGCGCGACGATCTTGATCGAAGGGCTGGCCGCGCGCGGCTTCGTCGTGGTCGCGGTGGAGCACGCTTACATGGGGCTGGTCGTCGGCCCCGACGGCGCCCTGACGCCGCCGTCGGAGGATCATTTCGCCAGCGCGGACGACATCGCCGCGACCTACGGCGGCGACGTCGCCTTCGTCCTCGATCAGCTTGGCGACATCGAGGCGCCGATCGCCGGCCGCATGGACCCGAATCGAATCGGCGCGATCGGGCATTCCTCCGGTTTTCTGGCGGCGCGCTATGAGTGCGTGAACGACGTCCGCGTCACCGCCTGCGCCAACATCGACGCGCCGGGCCCGTCGGTCGCCGCCATCGTGCGCGCCGACAAGCCGGCCGCCGTCGTGCGGCTCGAGCGCGCGCCGGAAGATCCGGCCGAGGGCTTGTCGGACTCGCAGGCCCGGCTCGTCGCCGTCTTGGAGGTCCCAAGCGCGCACCACACCGCGATCATGGACTGGGATTATCTCGAAGCGGAATCCGACGTCGAGCGCCGCGTCGCCGAGCAGACCCTGCGCGAGGTCGTCGATTTTCTCGACGCGTTTTTCAAGGACGCGCTCGCGTGAACGAAGCGCCGACGGCGTTGCTGGCGGAAAAGGCCGGCTGAGCGCCTAGCTTCGCCACTTCAGGGTCACCGGCTCGACCGGGTTGCGGAAGGCGCGGTCTTCCTCGCGGCTGACGACCCATTCCTTCTTCAGCCGGTGGTACCACTTGGCCTGCATGTCGGCGTCGTCGATCAACATCAGGTTGGGGTCGTACTTCAGCCCCTCCTGCTGCAGGTTCACCATGTCGCCGTCCTGATGCAGGAAGGCGCGCACGAACGGCCGCACCAGCGGCTTGACGACGTCGAACAGCGGAAACTTCCAGTAGAAGACCTGGGTGATTTCGGTTTCGGTCTCGGTCAGCGGCGTCACCGCCGTGAACCCGAGGACCTGGTGCTTGTCGTTGGTGATGTGTTCGGTGCGGACGCCGGGAATCTTGAAAACGATCTCGGTCGTCGGCGCGCCGCCGAGGACCTTGTAGGCGTAGGAGTTCGACGACGGTCGGTGCGCCTCCATCGCGAAGCCGAGATCGCGGGGGCCGAACTGCTTCGCTTTGGCGTGGATCGAACCGCCGCTGCGCCACCACCACTGCCGGTGCACATAGGGCCCGTGCGCCGGGTCCATCAGGCCGACGACCGCGTGATCGACGTGACAGTGAAAGCGCGCCCGCTCGACCAGCTTGGGCTTGCCGAGATGCGCCGGCAGCTCCGGCGGCTCCGACGGCGGCGCGCCGGTGAAGTGCTTCGAGCCGGGGATGAAGATCCAGGCCAAGCCGTCGCGCTCGACCAGCGGATAGCGGCGCACCTTGATCCGTTCGACGTCGAGGTCCTGGCCGTCGACCAGCGACGGGATCGCGGCGCAAACGCCGGTGGCGGTGCTGAACGTCCAGCCGTGGTAGGGGCACTCGACGACGGCCGCGCCCCCGTCCTCGAGAATCCGCCCGGCGGACAGCGGCGCGGCGCGGTGCGGACAGATGTCGCGCAGGGCGAAGGCTTCGCCGGCCTGGGTGCGGCCGAGCAGCACCGGTTCGCCGAGCAGTTCCTTGCGCCGCAACGACCCCGGCTTGAGGTCGCGGCCGAGGCACGCGAAGTACCAGATGTCGTAGAGGAAGAACGAGTCCGCCACGGCGCGCCCCCAGGTGAACGATGAGGCTGCTTAGCCTCCCGGGCCGCCTTTCGCCAAGCGGCGCGGCGTCGCGGCCCCCGCCGTGCGCTGCACGACCACGATGCCGGCGATGACCAGGGCCGCGCCGGCGAGCTGCAGCGGGCCGAGCGCCTCGGCGAACAAAATCCAGGCGGCGGCGGCCGAGACAACGGGCTGAAGCAGGACCACGATCGAGGTCGCGCCGGCCGGCAGCTTGCCGAGGGCGTAGGCCAGGCCGCCCTGGCCGCCGACGTGCACGCCGACGCCGAGAATCAGCAGCCACAGCCAGCCGATCGGCTCGGCGGGCGAAAAGTCTTCGCCGAACGCCAGCGTCGTGATCGCCATCAGCGGCGCGCCGACGAGCGTCACCCAGACCATCACCACCAGCGCCGAATGCGAGCGCCGCGCCGCCTTCACCGCCAGCATGTAGCTGCCGTACCAGAACGCCGTCAGCAGCGAGAGGCCGTCGCCGATCAGGCGCGACAGGCGTTCGTCGGGGTCGGTGTAGGAGAATGTCGCGCCCGACAGCGCCGCCGCGCCGGCGACCGCCAGCGCCGCGCCGAGCACGAAGCCGCCGGTGATCCGTTCGCCGAACAGGATCCACGCCGCGACCGCCACCACCACCGGCGCCAAGGTCGCGAGCAAGGTCGCGTTGGCCGCCGTGGTGCGGACGATGCCGGCGTGCCAAGTCGCCATGTCGCCGGCGAACAGCACTCCGGAAAGCACCAGGAACACGTAGGCGGGCGCGGCGCTCGGCGTTGGGCCGTCGGGCGCCGCGGCGCGGCCGGCGCGCGCTTCACGTATCGCCAGCGCCAGCAGCAGCGGTCCGGCGGCGAGGGCGAAGCGCCAGAACGCCGCCGTCTGCGGCCCGGCGCCCGCGTCTTCGGCCAGCCGCACCAGGATCGCCGCGAAGCCCAAAACGCACGCCGCGAGCACGGCGACGCCCAAGGCCACGGCGCGGGCGCGTGGTGAAATGTCGGTCATCGGCGTCCCCGGCCAAGATCGCGCCGGGCTCTAGCACGGCGCGACCGGGAAGTCGCGGCGGCGGCGGCGCGCCGCTATAGTGGAGCCGGCATCGCGCCGCCGCGCGGAGCCGGGCGCCGCCGGACGGGGAAAACGAGATGGCGAACAACATGTGGAGCGGGCGCGTGATGCGCTGGGGCGCGGTCGTCGGCGTCGCCGGCGCGGTCTTGGCGGTCAGCGCCAATCTCAAGGAGATCACGGAATTCTTCCTGCCCGACCGCACCGCTCAGGCGGTCGAGGAGACTCGCGCCGGCGTCGAGGTCACCCAGGACAAGCTCGACGAGCTGTTGCGGCTGATGCGCGAGGAGGCGGCCTTGGCCGGCGCGGCGCTCAACCCGGCCGCCGAAACCGCCATCGAAGACGCGCTGCGGACGATCCTCGCGTCCGGCGACGCGCGCAAGGCGGCCGCGCGCGCGGCGCTGAACGGCGGTGACGTCGACGCCGCGGCGGCGAGCTTGGCGGACGTCGCCGACGCCCAAGGCGCCGCGTCCGAGGAGGCCCGCCGCGCCGCCGCGGAAAACTGGCGCGAAGTCGGCGCGCTGTACGCCGTCACCAACCTCGCCGACGCCGCCGCGGCGCTGCGCAAGGCGAAAGCGCTGGCGCCCGACGATCCCAGCGTGCGCTACGACCTGGCGAGCGTGCTGATGCGGGCCGGTGATTTCGACGGCGCCGAGGCCGAATGCCTGCACCTGAAGAACGACCCGGCGCTGGAGCCGATCTGGGCCGCGCGGGCGGCCGCGTTCCTGAGCCAGATCGTGCGCGAACGCGGCGACCCCGCGGCCGCGAAGGCGCACGCCGAAGAAGCGCTGGCGGCCGCCGAGTCGCTCGGCGACGACGCGTTGGCCGCCCGCGCTCACGAACGCCTGGGCACGATCGCGCGCGAGGCGGGGGCCCTCGACGCGGCGTGGGACCATTACGCCGAGGCGCGCGACCTTCACGTCGCCGCCGGCGCCGACTTCGACGCCGCGGCGGCGACCGGCAATCTCGGCCTTATCGACTTCGCCCGCGGCGACATCGACGCGGCGCGCGGCAAGATCGAATCCGCGGTCGCCGCCGCGCGCGCCGTCAACGACCCGTCGCGCGAGGCGACGTGGGTCGGCAATCTCGGCGCCTTCCTGTTGCAGACCGGCGACCTCGACGGGGCCGAAGCCCAGATCCGGCGCTCGATCGAAATCGGCGAACGGCTGGGGCTGAGCCAGTCGGTCGCCTACGACCTGTCCAATCTCGGCCATATAGCGACCGAGCGAGGCGACTTCGCCGCCGCCGAACAGCATCTCATGCGCTCTCTCGACATCGTCCGCGACACCGGGATCGGCGCTTTGGAACCGATCGTGCTCGCCAACCTCGGGGAGGTCGCGAGCCAGCGCGGCGACACCGCCGCGGCGTGCGGCCATTGGCGCGAGGCGCGGGCGCTGATGGCGGCGGCGGAGAGTCCGTATTTGGAGCTTGTCGACGGCTGGCGCGCCGACGCCGGCTGCGACCCCTTATGAAGGGTCGTCCGCCGCCGCCACGGTGATGGTGATCCGTTCGGAAAAAATCGGCGGGTCGAATTGTTCGTGGTTCAGGTCGCCAAGGTTGAGCTGCAGCGTGTGAGCGCCGGGCGCGAGGTCGAGCACGATCTCGGTCTGACCGCCGCCGAAGTGGATGTGGTTGGCGTCCGACGGAATCGCAAAGTCGAGTTCTTCGCCTTCGAGCGTTTCGTCGATCAACAGGTGGTGGTGACCGGTGTCCGCCTTGATCACGCCGGCCGGCGCGACGCCCTTGCCGGTGAGCCCGAAGACGACGCGAAACGGCGCCGTGACGGTGTCGCCGTCATGGATGTTGACGAAGTAGACGCCGGGCCCGGCGTCGGCGTGCGGCCGGGTGCGCGAGTCGGCGTCGTCGGCGGGCCCGCAGGCCGCCAGCAGCAAAACCGCGGAGAAGGCGAGGGAAGTCGTCAGAGGGCGCATGATCCGTCCTTGCAGTCGCCGGCGGGGGTGGCGGCGGCGATCCTATCGGTTTCGGCGCCGGCGTTCGACCCCGCCGTAACGCCGGATTCCGCGATCAGCCCGGCGACCGCGGCGCCGAAAGCCATGTCGTCGGCGCGGCCGAAGGTGCGGGCGCGCAGGCGGCCGGCGCGGTCGATCAGAACCAGGCTCGGCGTGCCCTCCAAGCCGTAGGCGGTGAAGGTGCGCGGCGGGGCGGCGGACTTCGACGGCGCGTCGACGCCGACCGGAAACGTCACCCGGTATTCGTGCAGAAACGCCTCGAGCGTCGCCGGGCCCTGCGCGTCGTGGTGCTCGAACACGGTGTGAAGGCCGACGACGGCGACGTCGGCGGGGTCGAACGTCGCCGCGGCGCGCGCCAGCTGCGGCACGCCGTGGGAGACGCAGCCGGGGCACAAGAGCTGAAACGCGCCGAGCACGATCACCTGGCCTTTCAAGGCCTCGGGCGACAGCGGCGCGTCGGCGTTGAACCACCGCGCGACCTCCCAAGCGGGCGCGGGCTGAAGCGTTTCGCGAGTCTGCGGTCCGAGAGTCATGTCGCGCTCCTTTGCGGCGGGCGGAGATTTGCGGCGGCGTGCGTCATGCGGATGTCGCTCCGGTTTCCGTGGGGGGCGCGTTCGGGTCGCGGCCGAGGAAGCGGCGCCACGTCGGGCCGCGCCGGCCGGCGGAGATCTCGTCGTGGTCGGGGCAGTCGAGTCGAAGTCCGGCGTCGCCGAACGCGGCGTCGACGAAGGCGCAATGATGCGGCCGTTCGGGGTCGGCGTGGGCGTTGGGGCGAAAGTGGCGGCAGTCCGGGCACATGCGGGCGAGCGGCGCGGCGGCGTTTTCCTGCAGGCCGCGAATGATTTTCGTCAGCGCCCGCAACAGCGCCGCGACGTCGCCGCCGTCAAGCGTGTCGAACGCGCCAAGCACCGCGTCGGGCCAGGTCTCGGCGTCGGTCGCCGCGGCGCGTCCGGCCGTCGTCAAGGTCAGGGCGAGGCTGCGACGGTCGGCGGCGTCCGGCGACTTGGCGACCAGGCCGCGACGCGCGAGCGCCGTCACCGCCTCGCTCGCCGACGCCGGGCGCACCTGCAGCGTCTCCGCCACGGCTTTGAGCGGAACCCCGTTCGGGCGCGCGGCGAGCAGGCCGACGATCTGGCGCTGCGCCGGCGAGAGGCGGGCGCCGCCGGGCGCGCGGCGCGCCTGCTCGCGCAAGACGGCGGCGACCCGCGACAGGCCGGCGAGCGCTTGGGCGCGCGGATCGTCGGGGGATGTGGAGGATCGCGTCACACAGTGACAGTTAGGAGGCCTAACTAGAAGCCGCAAGTCTTTTCACAGCCGGGCGCCGGGCGGGGCGGATTCGCGCCGCCGGGGGCCCTACATTGAGCCTTCCCGTTGGTGATTCGCGTCGAGCGCCCATGACCTCCGCCGGACCTGAGATCGAACGTCTGATCCAGCTTCTCGCCAAGCTGCCCGGCCTCGGCCCGCGGTCGGCGCGGCGCGCGGTCCTGCATCTGTTGAAAAAGCGCGAAGTCTTGATGCAGCCCCTGGCTCAGGCGCTCGCCGACGCCGACGCGACGGTTCAAGCGTGTTCGATCTGCGCCAACCTCGACGTCGTCGACCCGTGCGCGGTCTGCGCCTCGCCCGCCCGCGACCCGAAGATCCTCTGCGTCGTCCAGGACGTCGCCGACGTGTGGGCGCTCGAGCGCGCGTCGGCGTTCAAGGGCCGCTACCATGTGCTTGGCGGCGTCTTGTCGGCGCTCGACGGCGTGCGGCCGGAGGACCTTAACCTCGCGACTCTCGCCGAGCGCGCGGCGACGGCGCCGGTGGAGGAGGTGATCCTGGCTCTGCCGGCCACCGTCGACGGCGCGGCGACCGCGCACTACGTCGCCGACCGGCTCGCCGGCCTCGGCGTCAAGGTCACCTCGATCGCCCGCGGCGTGCCGGTCGGCGGCGAGCTCGACTTCCTCGACGACGGCACGCTCGCGGCGGCGCTGCAGAGCCGGCGCGAGACTTAGCGGCGGCTCAGCCGCGTCGCGCGGGTCGCAGCCGTCGGTAGTCGGCTTCCGACCGCCAGTCCCGAAATCGCTCGAACGCCGGAACGTCGTCGTCGACGCGCGCCCGCTCCTCCATGCGTTCCGCCAACCACTGGAACCACTCAAACAGATTGGTCCATCCGGCAGCGCGCTGCTCTTCGGTGTAGCGGCGCACTTTTCGCCAACACAACACGGTGCCGACGCGGAAGAAGTCTTCGTACATCCCGATCGGCACCTGGCCTCGGGCCACCAACGCGCCCATACCCTCGAACATGGCGCAGAGCGCGAGCACCGATTGAAGCTTTTCGCCGAGGCGAGACTTCAACTCGTTGCTCGCCAGGTTGTCCGGCAATTCGAACAACGCGAGTGCGGCGCTGGCGGTTTCCGGACTCTGCATCGAGCGCAGCAATTCCGCGCCGCCCTGCACGTCATGCTGGATGCGAAGCTGTCTGAGTTGGAAAAGCCCGAACACCACCCCGACAAGAATGGCGGCCGTCTCCAAAAATTGAAGCGCCAACGTCATCATGGCGAGACTCCCGCGGCTGACTCGCCGACAGCGATAGGGCGCGCGTGGACCGACAACAAGCCGTATGGCGGCGCAAGGGCGTTTCCGTGAGACGCGCAGCCGGTCGCGCCGCGCCGTCTACCGCGGCTCCAACCGGATGATCCGGCCGTTCTGGGAATCCGTCGTCAGGTAGAGGAAGCCGTCGGGGCCGGAGCGCACGTCGCGGATGCGTTCGCCGAAGTCGGCGAGCAGGACCTCGAGGCCGATGACGTGGTCGCCGTCGACCTCGAAGCGCTGCAGCTGCTGGAACTTGAGCGCGCCGACGAACAGGTCGCCGTTCCATTCCGGGAACGCGTCGCCTTGGTAGAAGGCCATGCCGGACGGGGCGATCGACGGGCGCCAGTACCACGTCGGCTCCGCCATGCCGGGGCGGGCGGTGTAGGGCGTCACCGGACGGCCGGAGTAGTCGATTCCGTAAGTCGCCGCCGGCCAGCCGTGGTTGGCGCCGGGGCGCGGAATGTTGATCTCGTCGCCGCCGCGCGCGCCGTGTTCGTGGGTCCAAAGTTCGCCGGTTTCGGGCTGGATCGCGGCCCCCTGCGGGTTGCGGTGGCCGTAGGACCAGACTTCGGGCAGGGCCCCGGCGGCGTCGGCGAACGGCGCGCCGGGGGCGGGCGTTCCGTCGGCCGCGAGCCGCACCACGGTTCCCCAGTGGTTGCCTGGATCCTGCGCGTCGTCGGCGTGGCTGCCGCCGTCGCCGAGAGTTAAAAACAGCGTCCCGTCCGGCGCCCAGGCGAGCCGCCCGCCGAAGTGGCGGCCGGTGGAGCGATGGCCGGACTCGAAGATCGTCGCGACGTCGTCCAGCGCCGTCGCGTCGGCGTTCAGGGTTCCGCGCGCCAGCGCGGCGCCCGCCTGCCGCACGCCGTGGCGCTTGGCGTAGCTGAGATAGACGAGCCGGTTGGCCGCGAAGTCGGGGTGCAGGGCGACGTCGAGCAGGCCGCCCTGGCCGACGGCGCGCAGATCGAGGCCGTGCGGGATCGGGGCCGGGTCGAGGGCGCCGGCGCGCACGATCCGCAGGTTGCCGCCGCGTTCGGTGACCAGGATGTCGCCGCCGGGCAGGAACGCCAGGCTCCACGGGAACTCGAGCCCCTCGGCGACCACGACCGCCTTGAAGTCGGCCTGGTCGCTGTCGACGCGCGCCACGACGTCGCCGGGATCGGCGAACGCCGGCGTGGCGAGGGCGAGAGCGGCGAGGGCGGCGGCGATCAGGGCGCCGGGCAAGAAGATCGTCGAAGCCGGCGGCGTGGGCATGAAGCGTCCTCCGATGCGGCGCGGCCGTCAGCTTGGCCGCGGCGCCGCGCGGCGATCAAGTGACGAAGCCGTCACGTGCGCTTCGGCGCGCTGCGGCGAGCCTAGCTTCCGACCAGCCGCGGACGCGCTTCGGTCGGCAGTTCGTCGGCGCGGCCTTCGTCCTCGACGTGGACTTCGCCGATGCGGCCGGACCGGGTCACCACCTTGTCGGTGGAGATGCGGATCTGGCGCACGTCCTCGTTGGCCTGGTTGAAGTGCGTCTGCAGCTTGCCGACGCGGTCGTCGAGGCGGGAGACGTCGTCGCCGAGGAGGGCGACTTCGCGCTGAATGACGTGCGCCTGTTCGCGCATCCGCGCGTCGCGCATCACCGCGCGCATGGTGTGCAGCGTCGCCATGAACGTGGTCGGCGACACGATCATGACGCGGGCCCGGAAGCTCTTGTCGACGAGGTCGGCGAAGTCGGCGTGGATGGTGGCGTAGACGGCCTCCGAGGGCACGAACATCAGCGCCGAATCCGCGGTCTCGCCGGGGATCAGGTATTTCTCCGAAATGTCCTTGATGTGCTTGAGCACGATGGCGCGAAACGCCTGCGCGGCGGTCTTTTTCGACGCTTCGTCCTCGGCCTCGGCGAACTGGCGCCAGTTCTCGAGCGGGAACTTGGCGTCGATCGGCACCGAGCCGGGCGGGTTCGGCAGCTTGATCAGGCAGTCGACGCGGGCGCCGTTCGACAAGGTGGACTGAAACTCGAACGCGTTCGGCGGCATGTAGTTCTTGACGATGTCCTGCATCTGGATCTCGCCGAAGGCGCCGCGGCTCTGCTTGTTGGCGAGCAGGGCCTGCAGGCCGGAGACCTCGCCGGACAGGGTTTCGATGTTCTTTTGCGCCCGGTCGATGAGGGCGAGGCGCTCGTTGAGCTTGGCCAGCGACTCCGTCGTCGTCTTCGAGGTCGCCGTGAGCCCGTCGCCGAGGCGCTTGGCGACGGAATCGAGCCGCTCGTCGACGGTCTTGCGCAGACTTTCCTGGCTTTTCGCCGAGGCGTCGAACAGCGTCGCGAGCTTGGCGTCGAGCGCCGCCTGGCTTTCCGCCAGGCGCGCGAGGCCGGCCTCATAGGCGCGGGTCTCGACGGCGTGTTCGCCGTCGCGGTCCGACAGGGTGCGCCGCCAGATCCAAACCACCACCGCGAGCGCCGCGACGAACGCCGCCAGCTCGAGGACGGTGACCTCCGCGCCGCCGACCGTGAACGCCGTCGCCGACCAAATGTTCTCGGAATGTTCCATGGCCGCATCCTACACAAGATTCGCCCGCCGTCGAGAGGCCGGCGGCGGCTTTCGCGGCCATAGGAACGGGAGTCGCGGCGACGAAAAAGGGCGCAGCCGAAGCCGCGCCCTGATTGCTTTCGCCGAGGTGAAGGATCAGCGCTCCCGATGGCGGTCGCGCAAGGCGTTGAGGGCGTCGGCGTAGTCCCTGGCGCGGTGGCGCGGATCGGGATCACGCGCCTCGCGGCTGAGGGAGTCCGACGGCGCGAACCAAGCGCGGCCGAGGATCAGTTCTTGGAGCATCGATGACTCCTTTCGTCTTTTTGTTGCGCCCGCCGAACGCCCGAAGCGAACGTACGCTCCGGCGGCGGGATGGATGACATTTATAGGACACATTGCGCCCTAGCGCTCAGACTTTTCGCATTTTGAAGCGAATCCGCCGCGCCGGCTCAGGTGTGTGGATAACCCAGAAAAAACGAATATCAGGAAGAAGTTATGAGAACGTTTAGAGGCAAGAACAGATCGCCGCATGACGATAAATTGATTCCGTTCACGGACTAATGCGCCGGATCCGCCGAGATCCGCCGCCGCGCCGCCCCCGCCGCCGCCCTTCCACAACCGGTTTCGCGGCGGATGGCGCGGGCGCGCGATTCAGCTAGCATCCCGCGCGCGGCGCGCTTGACCGTCTTTAGAACCTTTCTTAATTGCAGGCCCATGGCGATACGCGACATCCTCACGGTCCCGAATCCGGTCCTCAAGCAGGTCTCGGAGCCGGTCGACACGGTCGACGATGAACTCCGTCGACTGATGGACGACATGCTGGAGACCATGTACGCCGCCCCCGGCATCGGCCTGGCGGCGATACAGGTCGGCGTGGCCAAGCGCGTCATCGTCATGGATCTCGCCGGCAAGGGCGAGCCGCCGGCCCCGAAATACTTCATCAATCCGGAGATTCTCGAGACCGACGCGGAAACTCTTCCGTATGAGGAGGGATGCCTTTCGGTGCCTGAGATCTACGACGAGATCGCGCGCCCCAAGCGGGCCCGGATCCGCTACCTCGACTACGACGGAAACCCGGTCGAGGAATGGGCCGAGGATCTTTACGCGGTCTGCGTCCAGCACGAGATGGACCACCTCGACGGGATCTTGTTCATCGACCACCTGTCGCGCCTGAAGCGCGAGCGGGCGGTCAAGAAGGTGCAAAAGGCCAAGGCGGACGAAGCCGTCGAGCGCACCTCCGCGGAAGTCGAAAAAGCCGCGACGCGGTCGCTTTAGCGGTCGCGCCGGGCTTTCAGGTCGTCCATCTCCAGCCGCAGGGTCGCGACTTCGGTCTGCAGCGCCGCGACGGTGGCGTGCAGCTGCTCGATGCGGGCGATCGGGTCGGCCTGGTCGTAGCGCAGCCGGTCGACGTTGCCGGGCAGGCGCACGGCGCCGGAAATCGTGGCGTCCTGGGCGGCGACCCAGCCGGCCCCGGCCGCGGACGCGGCGACGGCGGCGGCGAGAACGGCGGCGGCGTAGAGGCGCATGGCTGTCTCTCCTTGAAAAGCCCCGCGACAGCTTAGCATGGAGCGCCGCGTCGGCGGGGGCCAAGCGGCCGGCGGGCGACGACGCGGCGTGATTCAAGGGCGGCGGGTCCGGACCGGTCGGCGGCGCCGTCTCGCGCCGCTCCCGCCACCGGTCATCCCCGCGCGTGACCCGCGGACCCAAGGCGCAGGCGACGCCGTCCCGTCACGGGTGCGTTTCGCGCGTCGGGGAGTGGTGGGTTCTTGGAGACCGGCCGGTTGAGCGGTTGACCGTGTAGGGTGCATTGAGGGAACCGAAATGCACCAAGCCGAAGGGCGGGGAAGGTGCATTTCGCGCGGCTCAATGCACCCTACTTGCTGGGAGCCACATTCGAGGCGGCTCTTCGACGTCAGGCTGTCAGTAAGCAGATTGGAAGGATCGTTTTCAAATGGACCTGAAGTTGTGCCTTTGCTCGCTTGCTGCGTTGCTGGCAGTGGCGGCATGCGACCAAATGGCTATCGGAAATTCGGCAAGTTTGAATTGCAGAGGTATTCTTGCCGACCGAGGTTTGGAACGAACGGCGTTGTCGCGCTCGAATATCGAGGAAGCCAAGTATCTCACGATGGGACAGGTCTTCTGCAGCAAGGACGAAGTTGACAAAGTTGGAACCTGCTCCTTGGACAATGCTTCCATTGTGACCGCTTCAAGTGAAGATGGCGTTCAATTCTATTTTTTCTACGCTGTTTCACCCGTGGCAGGCCCTGGTAGAGTGTTTTGTGAAGCGCGAGGCGTTGATTTTTAGTTTTATCGCTATCAGCGATGCTAGAAGGTCTCCCATGTGGAAGTATTTGCGGGAATCGGCCTGTCGAACTCCAACGATTGTTTCATTATTTTGATTGAGAACGCTGCGCTCAGAAAGTGCCGCGACCTCCACTCTCCCCGTAAGCGACGTGTGGGGGGCGGAGGCGGGGGGGGTGGGCGTGTGACGCTCTCGGCTTCCTAAAGGGCACCGACGGCGCGGCCGCGGCGCTCG